>CAZVMA010000024.1:0-10478 GCA_964628545.1 uncultured Pseudomonadales bacterium
ATCGTTCACCTCGGCGTAGGTGACGAAGCCCTGCTCCTTGCCCTTGGCGATCAGTTCCTTGAGGCGGGACTGTTGCTGCTCGATCTCTTGATTGCTCATGTCACCTCGGCAGTGATCTCGTATGAACGGGGCAGGGTGGGCGCGGACTGAACTCGGCATTATAGCCACGCATTCGGAAGCATCCAAATGCGGCGCTGAGACATGGGCTACGGGATCAGGTTCCCGTGTCGCCGGCAGCGGGTTCCCCGGGGGCCGAATCATCCGGTGAGACGCGTCGGGCTGACCCGGCCGATTGCCGATGCGCCCAGAATTCCCGGAACTTTTCCTCGCTCGGGTTCTGCCGCATCTCGGCCAGAAGGCGTTTGCGCGCGTCACGGGCGACACCGTCCAGCAGGCGCGCGACCCCTTCGGTGAACTCGCCCTGGAGGGCATGCGCAGCCAGCGCTGAGGGCTGGCGCACCAGCTCGAGCAGCCGCTCGTGCGCTGGGGTGCCGGTCCAGCGCCCCAGAATCTGCACCGCGTCCGCCTCGGGATGCGCGATCAGGTAGCGGGCGACCTCAATGAACAGATCGGGCGCCGGATGGGCACCGAGCGCTTGCAGTTGCGCCGGCGGCAGGGCCAGAAGCAGCAGCGGCTGGCGCAGCAGGTGCGAAAGCAAGCGCCGCTGCAGGACACCGCCCGGGGCATGCCGCGGGTCCGCCATGTTCGCTTTCGTTCCGGGACGGTCGGCGCGGGGGGCGACGCCACGCTCGTTGTTGCCCGGACCAAGCCCTGACGCCGTGCGCGAGACCAGCGCCTCCGAGCGGGACAAACCGGTCAGTTCGCCCATCCGCGCGGTCATAAGGTCCTTCAGGATACCGGCCGGCACGCGCTCGATATGCGGAATCGCAAGGCTGCCGAGCCGGGCGCGATCATCCAGACTGCGCAGGTCAAGCCCGTCCGCAAGCTGCGCGAACAGATACTCGATCGCCGGTGTCGCCCCGCTTGCCATGGCCAGGAAAGCGTCCTTGCCGCGCGCGCGCACCAGCGAATCCGGGTCTTCACCCTCCGGCAGGAACATGAACTTCAGCTGCCGCCCGTCGCGCAGCTCAGGCAAGGCGCTCTCGAGTGCGCGCCAGGCCGCTTTGCGGCCCGCATTGTCGCCGTCGAAACAGCAGATCACCTCTTCGGTGTAGCGGTACAGCTTGTGGAAGTGTTCCGGGGTCGCCGCAGTGCCCAGCGTCGCGACGGCGTTGGCGACGCCGGCTTGCGCGAGCGCAACCACGTCCATGTAGCCTTCGACCACCAGCAGGCGCTCGATCTGACGCAGTGCATGGCGCGCCTCGTAAAGACCATACAGTTCCCGACCCTTGTGGAACACCGGGGTCTCAGGAGAGTTCAGGTACTTCGGGCCGTCTGCGGCCCCCATTACCCGACCGCCGAACCCGATGACCCGACCGCGAGTGTCACGGATCGGAAACATCACCCGGGTGCCCAGGCGGTCGAACGCGCTGGCGTCGCCGGCGTGCGCGAGCACACCCGCGTCCAGGAGCGTGTGCTCGACGATAAGAGGGTCCGCTGTGCGCAGCGCATCCCACGTCGCCGGCGCAAAACCCATACCGAAGTCACGGGCGACCACGCCCACCACGCCGCGTCGCTGCAGATAGTCGATGGCTTCCGGCGACCGCTTCAGGGAATCGCGGAAGAACTGCTCGGCGCGGGTAAGCGCCTGGTACAAAGGGGCATGATCGGTCTCGCGGCGCGCGCCCGCCTCACGGGGCACCTCAACGCCTGCCTGACGGGCCAGCGTCTCGATCGCCTCGACAAACTCCATACGCTCGAATTCCATGAGAAACGTCAGCGCCGTGCCGCTCGCGCCGCACCCGAAGCAGTGATAGAACTGCTTTTGCGGCGCGACGGTGAACGACGGCGTCTTTTCGTTATGGAACGGGCACAAGCCCTGGTAGTCGCGCCCGGCCTTGCGCAGCGCCACACGGCCGTCGATCACATCGACAATGTCGATGCGCGTCAGCAGTTCGTTGATGAAGCTCTGGGGGATACGGCCGGCCATCGTCGGCCGACTCTAGCACACGCTACCGGCCGTACTGGTCCTGAAAGCGCACAATGTCGTCCTCGCCCAGGTACGGGCCGACCTGCACCTCGATCATCTCCAGCACCAGTTTGCCGGGATTGGCGAGGCGATGCCGGACACCCAGCGGGATGTACGTACTCTCGTTCTCCGCCAGCATGAAGGTCTCATCGCCGCGGGTGACCTCGGCGGTGCCGCGCACCACGATCCAGTGCTCCGAACGATGGTGGTGCAGCTGCAGTGACAGCCGCTCACCCGGCTTCACCTTGATGCGTTTCACCTGATAGCGCTCGCCCTGCTGAATGCCCTCATAGCTGCCCCAGGGCCGAAACACCTCGCGATGCGTGAGGGATTCCTCGCGGCCGCTGGCCTTTAGCTGCTCGACGATGCGCTTGACGTCCTGAACCCGGTCGCGATCGGCCACCAGCACCGCGTCGGGCGTCTCGACCACGATCAGATTGTTGATGCCAAGTGTGCCCACCAGACGCGACTGCGCCAGCACGTAAGCGTTGCGGGTATCCACCGCCATCACGTCGCCGGTGAAATGATTGCCGCGGTCGTCATGCGGCGACTGTTCCCAGATGGCCGACCATGAGCCGACATCGCTCCAGTCGAACGCTGCCGGCACGACCATCGCGTGCGCGGTGCGCTCCATGACCGCATAGTCGACCGACTTCGACGGGCTGCTCAGGAACTCGCTGCCGGGGCGAAAGAAATCGAGATCAACTCGCCCTGCAGCATGCGCGGCGGCCACGACGCTGGCGATGGCGGGCTCAAACTCAGCCAGTTCCTTCAGAAACGCGGCCGCCCCGAACACGAACATGCCGCTGTTCCAAAGGTAGTCGCCGCTCTCGAGATATTGCGCAGCGGTGGCTGCATCGGGCTTCTCGACGAAGGCGGCAACCGGTCGCGCGGCATTGTCGGTACCGTCCGCGCTGCGAATATAGCCGTATCCCGTCTCCGGAGCGGTGGGCCGAACCCCAAAGGTCACCAGCCCGCCCTGCTCGGTCGCTGCGACCGCCTGTTCAACCGCGTTTTCGAACGCACGCAGATCATGGATCAGATGGTCGGAGGGCAGTACCAGCAGAATGGCGTCGGGCTGCAGGGCCAAAGCCTCGTGCGCGGCAAGCGCAATGGCGGGTGCGGTGTTGCGGCCTTCCGACTCGAGGATGATGCGATGCCACGGCAACCGCGCTGCACGACACTGTTCAGCGACCAGAAACCGGTGCTCCTCGTTGCAGACCACGATGGCCGGCACCTCGGTGACCGCTCGGGCGCGTTTCAGCGTGCTCTGCAGCAGCGAATCGTCGCCGAACAACGCGTGAAACTGTTTCGGGAAGAGATCGCGGGACAGAGGCCACAATCGTGATCCGGAGCCGCCTGCCAGTATCACGGGTACCACTGTCGCCATTGTCTTTCCTCAGTTGGTGAGGCGCGCCTTCACCCGGGCGCTGACCACGCCCATATCTGCGCGCCCTTGCACACGCGGCCGCAGCACCGACATAAGCGCGCCCATATCCTTCATGGACGCCGCCCCCGACTGCGCGATCGCATTTTCAATTTCCTGATTCAGCGCTTCTTCGGAAAGCGGCTCAGGCATGAATTCGCGGATCACCGCGATTTCGCCTTGCTCGACGGCAACAAAGTCATCGCGACCGGCCGCTTCGAACTGCTGCACCGAATCCTGACGCTGTTTCAGCATCTTATTCAGGATAGACAGCACATCGTCGTCGGTGAGGTTTTTCCGGGTGTCGACTTCAACCCGCTTGATCTCGGCGCTGATCAGGCGCAACGCGCCCAGACGCTCTTTAGCGCGCGCGCGCATGGCGTCCTTGACGGCTTCGCTGATCTGGTCCTTCAGGACAGACATGATGGCCTCCGGCTGTTGCAGCTGACCCGGGTTGCTGCGCGCTGGCCTGGGGACGGCTCGCTCAGGAACCGGCCCGGACCCAACCGAAGTCAGAACGACTTTTCGAACCGGCGTGCTTCGCGCTGCAGTTTCTTGGCGTGACGCTTAACGGCCGCTGCCGCCTTGCGCTTTCGAACCGAAGTGGGCTTCTCGTAGAACTCGCGACGACGCACTTCCGACAGAACACCCGCCTTCTCGCATGAGCGCTTGAAGCGGCGCAGGGCAACGTCAAACGGCTCGTTCTCTTTGACCTTTACGTTCGGCATGAGCGTCCAGTGCGTCCAGATTCGGAAAGGGCCGCGATTTTAATCAGCCAGACGAACCCTTGCCAACCACTCTTTCGACAAGCGCAACCAATTTGTGCGTTTTTTGACCACTTACAACGCCAAAACAGAAAGCCTGCTTGCATTGTGCGAACTTGACCGGTATCGTGCTTCAAAACAGGGGAAAATATTCCCCGTTTTTCGAATCCTCAGGCGAACTCGCCCAACCGTGGAGCAACAACATGCCAGTAGCCCGTTTCCCGTTTTCCAAGACATTGCTCGCGGTCGCCGTCGCGAGCCTCAGCGCGTGCGGCGGGGGCGGCGGCTCGAGCACCAGCAGCCAGTCCAGCGGCAGCGGCAACTCCGGCGGCGGTTCAGGTAGCGGCGGCACCACACCGCCCGTGAGCAGCGTCCCAGTCGCAACAGTCGGGGTCATCAGCGGTTTTGGCAGTATTTATGTCAATGGTGTCCGTTATGACACCAGTTCCGCCGAGGTCGAGTTCGAGGACGACAGCGCCGCCAAGACCGAGGACGATCTGCGCCTTGGCATGCGGGTCGCTGTTTCCGGCGTCCGATCGGGAGACGACCGCAAGGCCGAGCTGGTTCGCTACGACGAAGACCTTAAAGGCCCCGTGGACAGCATCTCGAGCGATGCCAGCAACCCGTCCATCGGGCGCCTGACCATGCTTGGGCAAACCGTCATCGTGGACGCCAACACCGTGTTCGACGACCGCGTAGTCGACGCCAACACCGACGGCATCATTGACCTGCGCGATCTGGCTCCGGGGGCCACTCCGCTGCTTATCGAGGTCAGCGGACTGCCTACGCCGGACGGGTTCCTGGCCACGCGCATCGAGCCCGCCGACGCCACTGCGGGCGGCGCGGCCAGCAATGAAGCCGAACTGAAGGGCTTCATCACCAACTTGGACACCACAGCCAGCACCTTCACGATTGGCGACTTGGTGGTTGCCTATGAATCGGGCGATCTCGACACCGAAGATTTCGCTACCCGATCGCTCGCCAACGGCCAGTTCGTCGAGGTCAAAGGCACTCTGCTGGCCGACGGCACCCTGTCAGCCTCTCGCATCAAGCTCGAGGACGACCTCGAAGGCGACTTCGACGACAACGGCACCGAGTTCGAGATCGAGGGCATTCTGCAGGCCGTCGACATCGAAGCCACTCCGGACACGGTCACCATCAACGGCCGCGTGATCGCGGTCGACGACGCCAGCCGCTTGGCCGAGTTCATCGGGCGCAAGGTCGAAATCGAAGGGGTATTCAATGCCTCGGGCGTTCTCGTACTGCGGGCCGGGGCCGCAGGTGTGAAGGTTGAGACCGAACAGAACGTCCGAGTCAGTGATCGCGTGCAAACTGTCGGCTCGACCAACTTCACGACCCGTTTGGGTATCGTCATCACGCCGACCGGCAACAGCCGCGTCGAGGACGACGAGGAAGATGGGGATCGGCTGACGCCGGCGGCGTTTATCGGCCGCGTGCGGGCCGGTGACTGGATTGAAGCGCGCGGCTACAAAGATGCCGACGGCAACATCGTCTGGACGCGCGTGAAGCGCGATGATGACGATGAGCTGGGCTGTGAGCTGCGCGGCCCCGTCGACGCAGGCTCTATCAACAGTCCCACGTTCGACATCCTGGGCGTTTCGGTGGACACCGCCAGCATTACCAGCAACAGTGGCTTCCGCGACCCGAACGGCGCTGTCACCGACCGAGCAGGCTTCTTCGCCGCGCTGACTGCAGGCGCGATCATTGACGCCCGCAGCGCCGAGAACGAGGCCGCGTGCAGCAACGACCTGCTGCAGGCGGAACGCGTCGAATTCGAGCTGAACGACGACGTCTACGGCAGCGGCGACGACGACGATCAAGACGAAGACGAATCAGAGGACGAATCTGAGGACGAGTCGGGCGACGACAACGGTGGCGACAATTCGGGCGACGACGACTCCGGCGACGACGACGCCGGCGATGACAACTCCGGCGATGACAACTCCGGCGATGACGACTCCGGCGATGACAACTCCGGCGATGACGACTCCGGTGACGACAACTCTGGCGACGACAGCTCCGGTGGTGATGACTCCGGTGATGACAACAGCGGCAGCGACGGCTGACGTCACCTTCAGCCCCGACCGAGCGGCCAATCGGCCGCTCGCGACGGTCTGAACCAGCGCTCTTCATGTCTACCGAGCAAAAACTGCTGCACGCCGCGCGCCGGATCCTGCGCCCTCTGGTCAGGATCCTGCTGCGCAACGGCGTTGCGTCTGACGCCTTGTCCGAGCTCGTACGCAAGACCTACGTCGACGTTGCGCACGAAGAATTCGGCCTGGATGGCAAACGACAGACACTGGCACGCATTTCGGTCATCACCGGCCTGAATCGCAAAGAAGTCTCAAGGCTCCTGAAACTGCCGGCCATTGACCGCGCCGACGAGCTCTGGTGGAACCGAGCAGCACACGTGCTCGCAGCCTGGCTTCGCGACGATAATTTTCTGGATCGCAAGGGCGACCCACTCGATATCCCCTTCAACGGCGATGGCCCCTCGTTCACAGAGCTGGTGCGTCGTCACAGCGGCGACATGCGCCCGCGCTCCGTTGCCGACGAGTTGCTGCGGGTAGGCGCCATAGAACGCGTCGACGGCAAACTGCGCATGACCTCGCGCGGCTACGTCCCCGGCGCCATGGCCGAACGCATCATCGAGATCCTCGGCATGGATACGGCCGAGCTGATGGAAACCATCGACCATAACCTTCAGGCCCACCCCGACGATCGCCTGGTACAGCTGAAGGTGCTATCCGACAACGTTCCCGCGCACTACCAGCGCGAATTCAACGCCTACTCGGCCCGCCTGTCCCGAAACCTGCTGGAAGAGCTGGCGCGCTGGCTTTCCGAGCGCGATCGCGGCAGCGACTGGTCGGGTGACGAGCCCCGAGTGGAACTCGGGCTCGGCGTCTACCAGATCAACAGGCCGGCGCGACGGCCCGACGAACCCACCCAAACCATCGTCTCAGACGACGGCATCGAGGACTGATCAACGTGAACAGGATTGTGACCATATTGCTGTTGTCGACAAGTCTGGTCATCGCTGCCTGCGGCGGCGGTGGCGGATCGGGCGGCAGCACCTCGGGCGGAGGCGGCAGCGGCTCAACCGGCGGCGGTACCACCGGCGGCACAACGGGTGGCACCACGGGCGGCACTACCGGAGGGACGACCGGCGGCACAACAGGTGGCACGACAGGTGGCACGACAGGCGGCTCGACCGGCGGCACCACCGGCGGAACAACCGGGGGTTTGACCGGCGGCGGGACTACCGGCGTCGGGTCCGAGCTGTTCCAGCTCAATACCGGCATTGGCGGCAGCGGCGGCGCTCGAGGTTCGATCATCGGCTTTGGCAGCATCCTCGTGAACAACCTGCGTCTCGAAATCGAGGATGCGGAGTTCGAGATCGAGGGTGAGACCTTCCAGGGTACCGAGGGTCAGGCGCTTCTCACCGAAGGCCAACAGATTCTGGCGCCCTACGACGCGAGCAGCCTGAACAACGGCAGCTACGATGCCGTCGCCGTGGTTTATCGGGCAGACCTCAAGGGGCCGATCACGGCAGTCCCGACGCCCATCGACCCCGCCACCGGCAGCGGCACCCTTACCGTCATGGGCCAAACCGTCTTCACCAACGCGACCACGCGTTTCAGCGACATCGCCGACCTCACGGCGCTGACTACCGGCTTGCTGCTCGAGATCAGCGGCGCGCGAGACGCGAACGGCACCCTGATCGCCACTTTCGTTGAGGCCAAGACCAGCCTCGACGAGTACAAAGCGATGGGGCGGGTCAGCGCCATATCCGGCTCGACCTTCCAGCTCAATGGTCTGTCAGTCGATTTCAGCGCCACCAGCTACACCCCAACCACGGGCGACGAGGTCGAGGTGAAATTTGGCAGCAGTGACTTCACGGCGCCGGCCAGCGCCCGCGCCCGCGTCATCTCGAGCGCACCCACGGCGACGGTCAGCGAGGGCGCGGAGGTTTCCATTGAAGGGGTGGTCGACCAGTTCGCCAGCACCACGGATTTCAACATCAACGGCTTCCCCATCACCACCACGGCAAGCACCACGTACGAGAACGGCAGCGCAGACGCTATTGCGCTCGGGGCGCAGCTGGAGGCCGAGGGTCGCGTCAACGCCAGCGGCGTGCTGGTGGCCGAAGAGATCGAGCTAAAGCTGACGAAGGCGGTTCGGGTTGAAGGCACTATCGCCGCCAACGGCATCGATCTCACCGCCCGAACGATTCGTATGGATGTGGGCTTGACTGTGGTTGTGCAGTCCGTCACCGAGATCGAGGACAAAGTCGCGGATCAGGAAAACCTGTCGCTCGAGTCGCTGGCCCCGGGTGATTACCTGCGCCTGCGCGGGTTCCGAAACGGCAGCGACTACCTCGCGGCCGAGATCGAGCGGGCTACGCCCGATCAGGATCAACGCCTGCGGGCACCGATCGCCACTGTGGACGCGGCGAACGGTCGGCTCACGTTCGTCGACGGCCCCACCGTCACCGCCACTACGCAGAACACCACATTCGAAGGAGGCGTCACGCTTGCGGCCTTCTTCAGCGCGTTGGTTCCGGGGTCGTTCGTTGAAGTAGTGTGGGATCCGTGGGACCCGGCTATCGGCAGCACGGATACCGTGGACCGCATGACCATCGAGGGCGATGACGACGAGGCTGACGACTGATCCCAGCCGCTTCGCAGCGGCCCTGCGGGCTCACCGGGCGACCAGTTTGCTGGTCGCTTCGGCAAGAGCCGACTACCATGTCGGCCATGTTGGTGCTCGGTATCGAAACTTCTTGCGACGAAACTGGACTGGCCGTCTACGATCGGACGGCCGGGCTGCTCGCTGACGCCCTGCACAGTCAGATCGACCTGCATGCGGAATACGGCGGTGTCGTGCCCGAACTCGCCTCTCGCGATCACATCCGCAAGATCATTCCTCTCTGCGAATCGGTGCTGGCAAGCGCCGGTCGCACCCTCGACGACCTCGACGGCATCGCCTATACCGCTGGCCCTGGCTTGCTTGGTGCACTGCTGGTTGGCGCTACGTTCGGCCGCACGCTCGCCTGGAGCCTGGATATTCCGGCCATTGGCGTGCACCACATGGAAGCCCACCTGCTGGCGCCGCTGATTGGGGAATCCGCCCCGCCGCTGCCGTTCTTGGCGCTGCTGGTCTCCGGCGGGCATACCCAGCTGGTACTTGTGAACCGCATCGGCGACTACACCCTGCTGGGGGAGTCGCTGGACGACGCCGCGGGCGAAGCGTTCGACAAGGCGGCAAAAATGTTGGGGCTCGGATTTCCGGGCGGACCCGCGCTCGCACGCTGCGCCGAGGGCGGCGTCCCGGGACGATTCCGGTTCCCGAGGCCGATGACCGACCGGCCGGGGCTCGACTTCAGCTTCAGCGGCCTGAAAACGTTCACGCTGAACACCGCCCAGACGCTTGCACCGCTATCGGCGCAAGATCGCGCGGACATTGCCTGGGCATTCGAGGACGCGGTGGTGGACACCCTGTTCATCAAGTGCCGACGGGCGCTGCAGGAGACCGGCGTGCGGCATCTCGTGATCGCCGGCGGCGTCAGCGCCAATCTGCGGCTGCGAGCGCGACTGGAGCGCGATCTCGCCGCCACCGTGCACTACGCGCCCTTGCGTCTGTGCACCGACAACGGCGCCATGATCGCGTATGCCGGTTGTCTGCGCCTCGCCGCCGGCATGCATGAGCCGCTGGCGATCGGCGTGCGCGCGCGCTGGCCGATGACCGAACTGGCTCCCCTGCATGACTGACGCGATGAACGGCCATGGCGATCGGGCGCACGACTGCACGTTCGTTCGCGACCTTGTGGTGAGCGCGATCATCGGCATTCACCCGCACGAACGGCTGACGCCCCAGCCCGTGCGCATATCGTTCGAGCTCGACGGCGATATTGGCGCCGCCGCGGATAGCGACGATATCGCCGCCGCGCTCGACTATCAGCGGGCTGCATCGCAGGTCAGCGAGCTGACGGTGACCGGGAAGTTCCTGCTGGTCGAGACCCTGGCCGAGCACATCGCCGCACTGCTGCTTCACGGCTTTCCTGCGGCGCACGCCGTACGGGTGCAGGTGGAAAAGCCCGAAGCGCTGCCAAACGCCAGCGCCGTCGGGGTGCGCATTGAGCGCCGGCGACCGTCTGCTACGGGTTTAGCGGGCCGCT
>CAZVMA010000024.1:10488-14634 GCA_964628545.1 uncultured Pseudomonadales bacterium
GCTCTGGTGATTCTGCCGGCGGTCCTGCGCATTCCTGATTCTCTCGGCTCGCGCCGCCCGAATGGCGATACCCAGCGCGGGCCCCTGCAATCCCGTTCCGGCAAAATCAGCGGCCCGTACCGTCGCGGCCGCGGCAAGGGCGTCGCGCAGATCATCCAGCGACTGGCCGGAACAGCATTCGATTACCCGCAGCGCGTCCTCCGGATCGTGGCCCGCCGCGAACGCGCCAATGCCAGTAAGAGCGTCGAGGGCGACGTCCGGGCCCTGCTCACGCCAGCGCAGCAAGGTCGCTGCATGACGGGTAACCGCCTCAGCCAGACGCTGCTGACGCTTCGGCGCACGCAGGCGCTCGCACAGCCCGCTGACGGCGCTCGGCGCAAGGGACCAGCACAGCACGCCAAAACGCAGCGCGCTCGCCGCTGGCAGTGCGCGACCCTCGGGCCAGAACGGCGGCACCGAACGGAACTCTGTCAACCACGGTTCCCAGGCATCCGCGTCGGTAAGCACTTCGAAAAACCGGGCCGGGGACGGGCACGCCAGGGCCTTCTCGAGCTCGGCCCACACCCGCTCCGCGGAGAGTTCGTGCAGCTGTCTCTGCGCCACCATGCTCCGCAACAGGGTCTGGGTTTCTGAAGCGACAGCAAAGCCCGGCAGCTGGGCCGCGAATCGGGCAACGCGGAACAGCCGCAGCGGGTCCTCGATGAATGCATCCGAAACATGTCGCAGCACGCGGGCCTGCAAATCGGCCTGTCCGCCGAACGGGTCGATCAGTTCGCCGCTCGCGGAGCGGGCTATCGCGTTGACGGTGATGTCGCGACGCAGGAGATCCTGTTCCAGCGTTACCTCGGGGCCGGCATGACACACGAATCCGGTGTGGCCAGCGCCGGTCTTGCGCTCGGTGCGCGCCAGGGCGTACTCCTCCCCCGTGTCCGGGTGCAGAAACACCGGAAAATCGCGCCCAACCTGCCGATAGCCGAGCGCGCGCAGCGCTTCCGGCGTGCTGCCGACCACCACCCAGTCGCGTTCTCGAACTGCGCGCCCCAGCAATTCGTCGCGCACCGCACCGCCGACCAGATAGATCTTCATTCAGTCGCCCGCGGCGCCTGCAGCGCGTTCGGGTGCGTGGGAGCGCACCTGCCGCACAAGCCCATCACCCAGACGTCTGGCAGTCAGAAATCGCCCCCACACGCAGCCGGTATCCAGCGCCACGATATCGGGGCGACCGGTGTGACCCTCGATCGACGCCCAGTGACCGAACAGCAGCGTCTCCGCGAGCGGCCGTCGCGCGCGATGCAGAAACCAGGGCGACCAGCCGGGTGGCGCGTGCTGCACGGGCCCCTTGTAAGCGAAGTCGAGACGCCCCGAGGGCTGGATCAGCCGCATGCGGGTAAAGTAGTTGGTGATGATGCGCCAGCGGTCCATGCCCGTGAGCGCTGGATCCCAGGCGTCCGGTCGATTGCCGTAGAGGGCACGGCAGTAGTCGACGCAACCGTCACCCGAGAGCACGGCCTCCACTTCGGACGCGTGCGCGCGCGCTTCCTCGAGCGACCAGATGTGGGGAATGCCGGCGTGGGTCATGACGTGTCCGCCGGGGTGATCCAACACCAGCAAGGGCAAGCGGCGCAGCCAGTCACAGAGCTCGTCGCAATCGTCAGCCGCCAGCACGTCGCCGAAGGTATCGCCGCGATTGACCTTGTGCCCGCCATAGCGAATCGCCAGCAGGTGCAGGTCGTGGTTGCCAAGCACCGCGCGGGCCGATGATCCGAGTGCACGAATATGGCGCAGCACGGAAAGGGAGCCCGGACCGCGGTTGACCAGGTCACCCACCAGCCAGACGGTATCTACAGACGGGTCGAACCCAATCAGATCAAGCAGTTCGCGGAACTCGTCGTAGCACCCCTGCAGGTCGCCCACTGCCCAGACCGCCATCGCTCGCCCCCGGGCTAGTGCACCATCGCCGGCAACACAAGCACGAACGGTTCGATCGGCGCCATGAAGCGGGCGTCATCGTCGCGCCGGAATTCGTATTCGCCATGCATCGTGCCGTGCGGCGTCGGCAAAACGCAGGCGCTGGTATAGCGAAACGCCTGCCCTGGGGTCAGCCGCGGCTGCTTGCCCACGACCCCTGGGCCCTGCACTTCCTTGACCTCGCCGTTCGCGTCGGTGATGTACCAGTGGCGGTTCAGCAGCTGCGCCGGCGCGTCACCCTCGTTGGTGATGGTGATCGTGTAGGCGAACACGAACTGCTTGGCAGCGGGATCCGACTCCTTATCGATGTAGCGCGTCTCCACGCTGATCAGGATGTCGCTCATGCATCGGTCTCCGCTTCGTCTGCCACCACAGCCAGCGCGCCGGGATCAAGCGTCCCCGCTAGCGCCACATATTCCTCGACTGAGACGGCATCGGCCCGTTTTCCCGGGTCTACACCCGCTGCCGACCAGTCTATCGGCAGCGATTGTAGTGCATTGGACAAGCGCTTGCGGCGCTGCGAGAACGCGTGCCGAAGCACCGCATCCAGGGTCGGCGGAAACGGGGCACCGGCCAGCGCCCGCGGACGGATGCGCACGACAGACGACCAGACGCGCGGCGGCGGGGAAAAGCTGTCCGGGCCGACATCGAACAAGTGTTCAACCGTGGCGTGGTACTGGGCCAGTACGGTGAGGCGGCCCCAGTCCTTCGTGCCCGGCACTGCGGCCAGGCGCTGCGCAACCTCGCGCTGAAGCATGAAATGCATGTCCTGAATGCGGTCGAGGTGCCGAAGCAGTCGCACCAGCAGCGGAGTCGAGATGTTGTAGGGGAGATTGCCGACGATACGCCAGCCACCGTCCGCGAGCAGTGCCGACAGATCGACGCGCAGGATATCGTCGTTCACCAGCTGCAGTCGCGGATATCGAGCCAGAAGCGCGGGCACCAGGTCGCGATCGATCTCGACCGCGACGAAACGGCCATCCGCGGCGCCAGAATGCGCCTCGGCAAAGGTGGCATACAGACGCTGCGTCAAGGCGCCGGGGCCGGGGCCAATTTCCAGCAGCCGATCGCTCAGGCTGGGTCGTACCGCACGCAGAATTGCGTCCAACACCCCCTCATCGATCAGGAAATGCTGACCGAACCGCTTGCGCGCTTTCATTGGTCCTGAACCTTCACGTCAGCGCAGCTCGGCGGCCAGCGCAAGCGCCGCAGCAAAGCTGCCGGCGTGCACTCGGCCGGTGCCGGCAAGATCAAGCGCGGTGCCGTGGTCGACAGAAGTGCGCACGTACGGCAGCCCGAGGGTGACGTTGACGGCGCCACCGAATCCGGCGTGCTTCAGCACCGGTAGACCTTGATCGTGATACATGGCGAACACAGCATCCGCGTGGGCCAGGTGATCACGCGTAAACAGCGTGTCCGCGGGCAGCGGGCCGCGCACCTGTTCGCCGGCCGCGCGCAGCGCCGCACAGACCGGCTCGATGATCTCGATCTCCTCGCGCCCAAGATGCCCGCCCTCACCCGCGTGGGGGTTCAGCCCGGCGACCAGCACGCGCGGCGACGCAATCCTGAAGCGTTCGCGCAGACCCTCGAGCAGCAGCCCGAGCCGCCGCGTCAGCAGAGGGGCCGTGATCGCGTCGGCCACCTCTCGCAGGGGCAGATGCGTGGTTGCAAGGCCCACTCGCAAGCCGCCCGCTACCAGCAGCATCAGCACATCGGCGACGCCCGCGCGCTCGCAGAAAAACTCGGTGTGGCCAGAGAACGGCACGCCCGCGTCGTTGATGATGGACTTCTGTACCGGGCCGGTGACAAGCGCACGGAATCGCCCCTGCTGGCAGCCATCGGCGGCAATCTCCAGCGTGCGCAGGACGTGCGGCGCGTTGGCAACATCAAGGACACCGGGTACAACCTTGCGCGCCACCGGCACATGCAAAACGGTAAGTTGCCCGGCCGCGATAGCCGGCGCGTCCAGCGCGTCATCGATCATCAGCGGGCACCGCAGCGCCGCAGCGCGCGCGCGCAGAACATCGACATCGCCCACCACAACCCAGCCCGCGTCGCGTGGCGCCTGCGCACCAAGCACGACCAGGTCGGGCCCGATTCCCGCCGGCTCGCCGGCGGTGATCACCAGTGGGCGCGGGGAGCGCGGCTCCGGGTTCACGGATGAATCGTAAGCACTAG
>CAZVMA010000025.1:0-1311 GCA_964628545.1 uncultured Pseudomonadales bacterium
CAGGTGTTTGTGCCGCAGCACGGCCGCCTTCGGCTGCCCCGTGGTGCCGCTCGTAAACAGCAGCACCGCGACGTCGTCCGGATCCATCGACCACTCGGGCGCCTGCGCCTCGGGATGGGCGGACTCGTCCAGAAAATGCTGTCGCGGCGCGGCGTGCACGTCGGCGAGCGAGGCTAAGCGGTCGCGCCGCTCGGCGTCGGTGACCAGATATGCGGGCGTGACGCGCGCCAGCAGCGCCTCGATGTCCGGGTCGGTGAGCCGATAGTTCAGCGGCACGTACGGTAAGCCAGCCCATGCGCTCGAAAACAGCGCCAAGGGCGTGGCTACGCTGGTGACGTCGAGCATGGCCATGCGGCTCGCGCCCGATGCCCGCAGGGTTGCCGCGCGACGACCCGCTGCACTGAACAGGTCGCCGTAGGTGAACGCGGTGCCGTTGCTGCTGTCGGTGAACGCCACGCGCTCCGGAAAGGCCGACGCGGCCATCTCAAGCAACATCATCAGGTTCATGGCGCGGCTCAGTCGGTCTTGGGCAGCTGGCGGGTATCTTTCTGCAGCAGCAGTTGACCGTCAGCGGCCAACGCGCCCTCACCCGCTTTGACGCAGAGCACTTCCAGCGAACCATCTTCGTTGATGTAGCGCTTGCCAATCCGGATGCCCACCGCGTGGTCCGGATGAACGGCCTGCCGCGCCGCGGGCGCGCTATCGCTCATGGGCACGCCGCCGCAGGTCAGCTGGATGTCTGCTGCCGGCGCCTTCACGATCATCACTTCGCCGTCGCATACGGCGCTTTTCAGGCGTGCGCCCGTTTTCAATGCCATCTCGAGATGCCTCCCCGTTGTCAGGCGTTTGACCACCAAAGCGCCAGATTCTAGCCCGGAAACCAAGTCACGTGTCGCGCGCAATCAGCTGCGTGCGGCGGCCAGCGCGAACAGCGTCTCGCGCGCGGCGGTGGTCTCGCGCTCGATGGCACCGATCTCGTCCGGACTGAATCCGAGCGGTGCCAGCACCGCCGCCGTGTCTGCGCCCAGTTTCGGCGGCCCACCTTTGACGGCGCCCGGCGTCACGGACAGTCCGACCAGATTGCCGACCAGCCGAGTCGGGCCGAGGTCGGGCACGATCACCTCGGCCGCGTAGCCGTTCGCCTGTACTTGAGGGTCATCCAGCACCTCGTGCCAGCACTGCACCCGCTCCCAGATGATCTCGGGTTCGCTGCTGAGAAACGCCACCCACTCCGCGGTGGGCCGCCGCGCGAAGGCTGCGCTAAGTGTTGCGCGCACCGCCTCGGAGTCAGCCGCGCTGGCGCCATCCCCA
>CAZVMA010000025.1:1321-4511 GCA_964628545.1 uncultured Pseudomonadales bacterium
GCTTTCCGGGGCTCGTCCAGCGCTCATCGAGCGCGAGGGCCGGTTCATCCGCAAACACGCAGAACGCATCCCAGGCCCCTTCCGCCATGGTCTGGGCCAGCATGATGGCGCCGCCATCGGCGGTGGCGTACACGCCGTAGGGGCCGCGGATATTCGGGTGATGCGAGCCGGCGGGCTCGAGCCGCGCACCGGTGATGCTGACGTGGGCGAGCTCCCACTGCTGCAGCCAGAGCTGCGCGCCAAGCGCGCTGGTCGTAACCTGCTGCGCAACGCCGTGGCGCTCGCGCGCGAACAGCGCAGTCATCACGCCGAGCGCGAGCTGCAGGGCCCCCGCGTGATCACCGATGGTGGCGGCCGGCAGCACCGGCGTCTGCCCAACGTTGCCGGTGGCGCCGAGCAGGCCGCCGCGCGCCACCGCGGCACCATCAAGCATGGCTTTGTCCGCGTCGGGCCCCAGCGGCCCGAAGCCATTCACGGATGCGTAGACGAGCCGCGGATACCGCTCGCGCAGCGTGTCGGCCCCAAGCCCGAGCCGCACCAGCGCTGACGCCCGATAGTTGGTCAGAAACACATCCGCTTGCGCGAGCAGCGCATGCAGCGCGCGCTGACCAAGCGCCGTGGTGAGGTCGAGACACACCGACCGCTTGCCGCGATTGCAGGCGATAAACTGCGGCCCGAGCGTGCCTGCCGGGGTCGGGTTATCGACGCCGCGACCGTAGCGACTGGGGTCGCCGATGGGCGGCTCGACCTTGATCACGTCGGCCCCCATGGCAGACAGGAAGACGCCCGCCGCCGGACCTTGAATGGCCAGCGTCATCTCGACCACACGGATGCCGGAGAGGGGTTCGCTCATGATCCGCTGGCACCGGTCAGCGGCTCGAGCCGAAAGCGGATGTAGCCGCGCCGGGACATCTTGCCGGTCAGACGCGAAAGCGTATCCGCCAGCCACATCTGCCAGCCGTATTTGCGCCGCAGGGCGGCCAGGGCGCGGGCAACATCGTCTTCGGCCGTGATGATCTCCGCCCGCGCCGGGCGTTCGCCGGACAGTCGCTTGCCGCGGACATCACAAATCGCGCAAGCGGCGAGCTGCCCGGCCCGCAGGCGCTTCATCTTGCCTGCATCACCCGCCGAGAACACAAAGAAATCGTCTCCATCCGCCGCGCACCAGACCGGCGTGGCCACTGCCGCGCCGCTGCGCCGGTAGGTCACCAGACTGACATACGGGGCGCGCGCCAACGCCGCCGCGTCCGGTACCTGCGCCCCTTCGTGCGCCTTGCGCTGTCCTGCCGTCTGCGTCATGGATGTCCCCTGCGGCCACTCTCGTCGAGTTTGAGCCTAACTGCGGGCGGGGGTTCAGTCCATCGACCGCCTGTGGTAGACCTCTGCACAACGCAGGGCAGACGCCTGCTGCGCTGGGACGCGACCGGGGAGGCGCATGCAACGCGACCGGGTACTCGAGATCGGGCACCACGCCGCCGGCTACTGCGGCCGTCTATTCGTGCACGCCGGACATGAGGTGATCCGCATCGAGCCCGACCGCCCCGTGCCCGCCTGGGCGAGCCAAGCCGCCATGCAGGGCTTTCTGGACACCGGCAAGCGACGGATGACCGATGTCGATCGGGGCACGATCACTGCGCTCGCCAATCGCGCCGACGTGGTGATTGCCGAAGCCGACAGCGCGGACGCGCTGGACGCGCTCGGCTTCGATGACTGGGCCGCGCCGGTGCGGGTTGCCATCACGCCCTTTGGCCGGACAGGCCCGCGCCGGAACCAGCCGGCTTCACCGCACACGCTGCTGGCACTCGGAGGCTACACACAGCTCATGGGCGACCCGGACCGGCCGCCCCTCACCCTGCCCGGTCACTACGTGGAATTCCAGACCGGCAGCTTTGCGTTCATCGCCGCCAACGCGGCGCGCATTGCGGGCGCCGAGAGCGCCATCGACATCGGCATGCTGGAAACCGTGATGGCGCTCAGTCAGTTCACCACCGTCCAGTGGCATTGCCTGGGCACCGTCAGGCGGCGCAGCGGCAACGAGTTTTGGACCGTGTGCCCGAGCAACCTGTTCCGGCTGCGCGACGGTTGGCTCTACGTAAACATCGTGCCCGCGTTCTGGGACGCCTTCACGCTGTTCATCGATCGCCCCGAGTTGCTGATCGACGAGCGCTTTCTGAACAACGATTTGCGCATGACGAACCGGAACGCGCTGAACGGGATCGCGGCAGAAGCCATCGGCAGCATGGATCGGGACGAAGCGGCGCGACGTGCTGAAGCAGTCCGGATACCGGCCGGCGTGGTGCAGACGCTGGCCGACGTGCTGGCCGATCCGCATCTCGCAGCGCGCGGTCTCTGGCAGCCGATCACGCTGCCAGACGGCACCGTGGTACAGGCGCCCGGCGTCTCCTGGCGCCTCGATGAGGATGCCCGGTGATGGCGCAAGGGCCGCTGAATGGACTGCGCATACTGGATCTGACCCACGTCTGGGCCGGACCGCTCGCGGTGCGTACGCTGGCCGACCTCGGCGCCGAAGTGGTGAAGGTGGAGGCCCCCTATGGGCGCGGGCCGCGCGTGTTTGCCGATCAGCCCATCGGCGGATTTCTGGGCGGTGACCCGGGCAACGAGCCCTGGAACCGCAACGCGGTGTTCGTGAAGCTGATGCGCAATCGGCAGAGCCTGTGCCTGGACCTGAAACAAGCGCAAGGACGCGCGGTGCTGCTGGAGCTGGTCGCGTGCGCCGACGCTCTGATCGAAAACTTCAGCGCACGCGCCATGCCGGCTCTGGGCCTCGACGACGTCGTGCTGCAGGCCGCTAATCCTCGCTTGATCCACATCGCCATGCCGGGCTTCGGCAGCAGCGGCCCGTACGCGGAGCGCGTGGCCTTTGGTCCCACGGTCGAGCCGCTCTCGGGGCTGACTCAGGTGCTCGGCTACGGCCCGGGGGAGCCGCGCTGCACGTCGATGGCGGTGATGGACCCGATCGCCGCGCTTGCAGCGGCGTCGGCGCTGGTGGCCGCCGTGCGCCGAAGGGCGGAGACCGGCCGCGGATCGCGTATCGAGCTGACGCTGCACGAGAGCGGCGTCGGCTACAGCGGCCCCTGGCTGATCGATCATCAGCTGGGCCGGGCGATCGCTCCGCGCGGCAATCGTCATCCGGCGCTCGCACCGCAGGGCATTTACCCCTGCCGGGATG
>CAZVMA010000025.1:4521-7076 GCA_964628545.1 uncultured Pseudomonadales bacterium
GGCCCGAATGACAAAGGACATACCGGATCTGGATCCGACGATGACGCTGCGGCAGCGTCAGGCCGCCCACGACCTGCTGGATGCCCGAATCAGCGCCTGGACGCGCACGCGGGGCAAGCGCGCGGCCGAACACCAGCTCGCGAGCGCTGGCGTACCCGCCGGTGCGGTGCAGACCGCGCCGGAACTGCTGGCCGACCCGCAGGCCGAGGCGCGACGATTTTTTGTGCCGCTCGAAGACCGCACACCGGTACCCGGCAATCCCGTGCACATGCCGGGCGCGTCGTCAGCCGACTGGCGCCCGTGTCCTCGACTCGGCGCCGACAACGCCGCCGTGCTGCGCGACTGGCTGGGCTGGGACGATGCGGCCATTCAGGCGCTGGCCTCGGCTGGCGTCACCCACGATCGTCCACCATCCGAGGGCATAACCCCATGAGTCCATCGGGCCGAAACCTGCATCTCGAGGCTGCCGTGCGCGACGCTGAAGCGCGCTACGCCCGCGCCAACCCACGCAGCGCAGCGGCGTTTGCAGAAGCCCAGTCGTTCATGCCGGGCGGCAATACGCGCACGGTGCTGTACTACCCGCCATTTCCGCTGACGCTTGCGAGCGGGAGCGGTTGTCGCGTCACCGATGTCGATGGCCACAGCTACATCGACACCATCAGCGAACAGACGGCCGGTCTGTACGGCCACTCGGAGCCCGTGATTGCGGCCGCCGTGCAGGAAGCACTGCAGCGCGGCATCGTGCTGGGCGGGCCAAGCGGACGCGAAGCTGAGCTGGCGGCCCTGCTGTGTGAACGGTTTCCGGCGCTGGAACAGGTGCGCTTCGTAAACTCGGGAACCGAGGCCAACCTGTACGCTGTGGGCACCGCACGAGCCGTGACCGGGCGCCCGGCGCTGCTCGCGTTCGAGGGCAGCTACCACGGCGGCGTCATGAGCTACGCCGGCTATTCCGCCCCACTGAACGTCCCCTTTCCGGTAGTGCTGGCGCCGTACAACGACATCGAGCGCACGGTCGAGCTGATCGATGCGCACGCGGACGAGCTTGCCGCCGTGATCATGGAGCCGATGGTGGGCAGCGGCGGTTGCATCCGGGCTACCGATGCGTTCGTGCGCGCGGTCCGGGATGCCACCGCCCGCCACGGCATTCTGCTGATCTTCGACGAAGTGATGACCTCGCGCCTGTCGCCAGGCGGGCTGCACGCGGTGCTCGGCGTCAACCCAGACCTGCTGGCGCTCGGCAAGTATCTGGGTGGCGGACTTACGTTCGGCGCGTTCGGCGGCCGCGCGGACCTGATGGCGCGCTTCGACCCGACCCGAACTGACGTGCTTACCCACGCAGGCACGTTCAACAACAATGTGCTGAGCCTTGCGGCCGGTATCGCCGGACTGCGGCACGTGCTGACGCCCGAGGCGTCGCTGCGGATCAACGCCGACGGCGATCGCCTGCGCGAGCGGTTGATCGCGCGACTCGCCGCGCGCGGCGTCCCCGGCACTGTGACCGGGTACGGCTCGATGATGATGATCCAGCTGGCGCCGGGGTCCTATGACCGGGCGCGCGACACAGCGCGGGTGCCGAACGCGGCGCGCGCGCTGTGTCAGCTCGACCTGATCCAGCGAGGGCTGTACGTATCACGCCGGAACATGATCAACCTGTCTCTGCCGATGGGGCCGGCGGAATTCGACGCCATCGACCACGCGTTCGACCGCTTTCTGGAAGAGCACGGCGACCTGCTGGCCAGCGGGTTCGTCTAGGCGGGCGGCGCAGGTGCGTCACCCCAGCGGCAGGTTCAACCCAGCAGGCCGCAAAACCGGCGCCGCGATCACGCCATCTCGAAGCCCCCGGCGACCGAGAGACTGACGCCGGTCACATTCGGGGCGCTGGCCAGAAATACCGCGGCCTGCCCCATGTCGTCGACCGTCTGCGGTCGCCCGAGCGGAATGGTCGCCCGCATGGACGCCTCGAACGCTGCGGCCTTGGCGTCCGGATCCAGCGTGTTCGCGGGCAGCAGGTGCTCAAGCCACATGGCGGTTCCGACCATGCCAGGGCAGATTGCGTTCACCCGGATGCCGTCCGGCGCCAGCTCCTGCGCCAGCGACTGGGTAATGCCGATCGCCGCAAACTTCGAGCCGCAGTAGGCGGACATGTTGCGGTAGCCCTGCTTGCCGGCAATGGACGCGGTATTAATCACGGACGCGCTGCCAGCAGCACGCAGGGCCGGCAGCGCGGCTTTCGTCATCAGGAACAGGCCCTTGGTGTTGACCGCGAAGACGCGGTCCCAGTCGGCTTCACTGAATTCGCCGATCGGTCCGGAGTGCACGATGCCGGCGTTGTTCACCAGAATATCGATTCGACCGAAACGGGCCAGCGTGGCCGCAACGGCAGCGGCGCAGCTGGCCCCGTCCGTGACGTCCAGTTCCGTGGCTTCGACCGGGCCAAGCGCAGACAGCTCGGCCACCGCCTGCTCGATCACCGCCGCTGAGGCCAGGTCGTACGCCCAGCCCGCCGCGCGGGTGCCGAGGTCGCCGATCATCACCTGCGCGCCCGCGCGCAGAAA
>CAZVMA010000025.1:7086-13908 GCA_964628545.1 uncultured Pseudomonadales bacterium
GCCACCCGTGACCAGAACTGTCTTGCCCGCGAGTGCTCCCGTCATGACCATCTCCCCAAAGTTCGCGCTGCCCGCTTTGGGGGCATGATCGGGGAGCGTGACCGCAGCGTCTAGCGCCCGTCTGGCCGAGCCAGATGCGGGGCTCAGTGCGCCTGGTCGGAGGGTGCCGTCATGGTGAAGGCGATCTGCTCCGCGGCCGCCAGCAACTCGTCGATGGCCGCAGCTGTGGTGTGGGGGTACTCGAAGCCCAGAAACGCGGTTGTGGACAGCTCGAAAAACAGCGCCAGCACGTCCTCCTCGGCCTTCATGGCCAGGGTTTGCGCCAGGATGTTGGTGAAAAAGCCCCGCAGCGCCAGATCGGTGCCGTCCATGGCGCCAAAACCGGAGAGCGGTGGTGCCGAGTCGTCCAGGGCCGGTGCCGGGCCGCCCGACAACTCGAGGACCTGCATGATCAGCGGCAGCAGCAGGGCGCGCGCTTGTTCGACGAATTCCATCACGACCCCACGGCGCTGCAAGTGACTACCCGGACACCCTAGCGGGACCCTCGTGAAGACAAAATCAGCCCAGCGATTTCTGATCTGATCTCAAATGATAATAATTGCTAATTGAAAGCCGCTCCGATAGGCTCGTTGCCTCTTTAGCTACCGCCCCGGTTTCGCATCATGCCCCTGCCCCGCACGCTCGTGATCCTGCTGGTCGCCGGTTTTGCCGCCGCGTCCACGCCGGCCGCACACGCCGCATCCGACGGCACGAGCAACCGTGCCACCGAGCTCGAGATCGTGACGGTGCTGGGCGAACGCGACCGCACGGCTGCACTGCCCGGCTCGCACCAGGTGATTGGCGGCGACGAACTGACCGAAATGCGCGTCATGACCACCAGCGAGGCGCTGCGCAAAGCGGCCGGCGTCAATGTGCGCGATGAGGAAGGCTTCGGGCTGCGACCAAACATCGGTCTGCGCGGGCTGAACCCGACGCGCTCGACCAAGATGCTGTTGCTCGAGGACGGCCTGCCACTCGCCTACGCGCCGTACGGCGACAACGCCAGCTACTATCACCCGCCGATCGACCGTTTCGACCGCATCGAGGTGCTGAAAGGCGCCGCCGTGAACCAGTACGGGCCGCAGACCATCGGCGGCGTGATCAACTACATCACGCCGACACCACCCGATGATCCTGCCGGCCTGCTGCGCATCACCGCCGGCAACCAGGACTACCGCAACCTGCACGGCACGGTGGGCGGGCGCGGACTGCAGCTCGATGTGGTCGACAAACGCGGCGACGGCGCGCGCGACAACGTCGAAAGCCGCCTGCGCGATCTGAACCTGAAAGCCCTGTTCAAACCGGCGGCCGGACACACCCTGATCCTGCGCGCCAACCGGTATGAAGAAGACTCTGACATCACCTACTCCGGGATTACCGACGCCGAGCTCGCGCGCTTCGGTCGCCGCTATAACCCGTTCGACAACGACACCTTCGAGACTGCGCGCAACGGCTTTTCGGTCACCCATGCGTGGGATCTGGGGTCAGCCGCAACGCTGACCACCAACGTCTACGCCAGCACGTTCACCCGCGATTGGTGGCGCCAGGCCAGCAGCACCAGCGACAGCCAGTGCAACGCGACCCGCTACCCGCTGCAGGATGCATCGGTGACCTTCAGCCAGGCGCGGGCCGTAGGTCTTCGCGTTGATGCAGACGACTGTCGCTCGCGGCAGGGACGCCTGCGCGACTACGACAGCGCGGGCATCGAACCCCATCTCGATCTGGACCACAGCTGGCTCGGGGTCGACAGCACGCTCACCCTGGGGGCGCGCCTGCATACCGAACACCAGCAGCGGCGTCAGCTGAACGGCACTGAACCCACCGCACAGCGCGGCGTGGAGGTCGAGGACAACGACCGTCAAACCGACGCACGCGCAGCCTTTCTGCAGAACCGCATGCTGTTCGGGCGTCTGGAGGTTGCCCCCGGCATGCGCGTGGAACATATCCGACACGACCGGGAGAACGCCTTGTCGGGCGCCAGCGGCGACGCAGAGCTCACCGAGTGGCTGCCGAGCCTGGGGTTGAATTACGTCGTCTCCGACGACCTCACCGTGTTCGCCGGCGCGCACAAGGGTTTCGCGCCGCCGCGGACGGAGGATCTGATCGACAATTCCGGCGTGGTCACGGACGTGGCGCCTGAGGAGAGCCTGAATCTCGAGCTTGGCGTACACGCGCAGCTGGGCGACGGCATCAACCTCGACATCACCGCGTTCCGCAACACGTTCGACAACCAGATCGTAGTGGGTTCGATTGCCGGCGGCAGCACGCCGCTGGCCGAGGGCGAGACGGCCTATGCCGGCGTCGAAGTGTCTGGCTGGGCCAGCCTTGAGGCGCTGACGGTGGCCGGCTGGACGCCCTATGTGCAGCTCGCCTACACGTGGCTGCCGAAGGCCGACATCGAAAGCCCGTTCCGCCGCGTCGATACCGGCGCGCTGATCGCCGGCGCGGACGCCGGCAACCGGCTGCCCTATGCGCCCGAGCATCTGTTGACCGCCAGCATCGGCGCCGAGCTGCCCGCAGGCGTGGATATTCATCTGGAGTACGTGCTGGTCGACAACCAGTATGCCGACTTCGCCAACACCGAGATCGCGCCCGCGAACGGTAACGGGCAGATCGGCGAGATCTCGAGCTACCGGATCTGGAACATATCAGCCAACTGGACGCTGCCCGGACGACCGGTCACCTTGTTTGCCACCGCGAAGAATCTGGCTGACGACAGCTACATCGTGGACCGGACCCGAGGCATCCTGACCGCGCCGCCGCGTCTTGTGCAGGCGGGGGTCGAGGTGCGCTTCTAGGCGGGCCGTCAGCGCGCCCCGTCCAGAAACGACTCGAATCCGGACGGCCGATACGGGCCGATGCACACCTGCTCCAGCACGCCCACCCCGGTTCGGGTGCCGTCGGTGGTGCGCACCACCTGCTGCACGTGAATGTTTTCGCGCGCCAGCATGTCGAGCTGGCGCGGGTCAAAGCTTTCGCCGCCGACGACTTCCTCACCCTTCCACATGCCCTGGCCCCATTCCGGATGGCCATAGCCAAGCCCCTTCATCTGAAACTTCAGGATGGGCTCCATGTGAATGGTGCGAATATCGCCCTCGAGCGGCACCAGGTCGAGCTCGGCCGACTGCGCGAGCCGCGTGCCCTTGTGGTAGGTCACCCGATGCCGCGCCGTGGCCATGCGCTGGTCAAGACCGTCCTGCGTACCCGGGATGTCTTCCTCGCGCGCGTACAGCGGCGCCTCGATGCCCTCGCGGACCAGCGCCTCGCCGCGCGGTCCGTCGAAGAAAATCGCGTGGCTGACATGATCGTCCCAAAACAAGGGCGCCCACAGGAAGAAGATGCCGGGCATGCGCTGCATGGGCGCGCCGCCGGTTTCCGGCTCGCCGACACCCCTTACGCCCCACGATCGATCCTTGGTGCCCAGACACACCGTCGGGTCGACGCGGATAGTGCCTTCCGGATGCTGAATCACGCCGCTCCAGCGGCCGAACTGATCGAAGCGCGTGGCGTCCATCGTACGGCGCGTGCCGCTCCACAGCGTCTGACGCGCTTCCTGAATCGCCCCGGTACGCGCTGAAAACACGAGATCGCACGAGATGCCGCTGGCGTTGTCATCCAGGATGACGCGCGTGCGCTTCATGGGCTCCAGAATCTCGATCCGGAACGGACCCACCTTCATCTCCGTGCGCTCGAGGGGCGCGCGGCGCGAGCCGTAAAAGCAATGCTGCCGCTGACCGGGCTGCACCACGCTGAAGGCGCAATCGAGGATGCCCCGATACGGGTAGATGGCCATGCCGATGCCGAAATAATAAGAGCCGTCGGGCGCGTACCCGTTGAACCAGGTCCGGTCGTAGACGTTACGGTCGCTGGTCGCCGGATAGGCGATTGGCTCCGGCGTCTGGTGAATCGGATAATCGTCCAGTCGGTTCAGCATGCTCGCCCCTTCCCTCTGCTGCACTGCGGCTTGCGCTGCAGCCTGTGCCTCCGGTTCAGCCTCGCGCGGCGCGCGCCGCCGCCTGATCTGCCAGCGCCTGCTGTATCGAGGCCCGCTCTCCCACCCGCTGAAACCAGTCGGCCGCGCCCGGGATCTCTGTCAGGAGATCGATGCCGGCGTTTTGCTTTGCAGACAGGTTACCGAGCGTGAAGGTCCAATACCCGACCAGGTCGGCATAGGAGAAGGTATCCCCGGCGATCCATGGCGAGAAACGCGCCAGTCGCCCGATCGCCGCAATGCCCTTGGGCAGATCGCGGCCGATGCTGTCCTTCACGTCCTGCGGCACCTCACGGCCGAACAGCACACCAAGACCGCGACGCGCCACCAGCTCGATGTAGAGCTCGAGCGATTGCACCAGTTCCCGCACCTTGGCGCGGGCGAACGGGTCTCTGGGCAGCAGCGCCGGCATCGGCGCGATGTCCTCCAGATAATCCAGGATGGCGTGGGTTTCCGACAGGAACCCATGCGCAGTCTCGATGCAGGGGATCTTGCCCATCGGGCTTTTGCCCAAATAGTCCGGCGTTTGTGCCGGCGGCGCGAACACGGCGTCAAACGGCAGCCCCTTCTCGAGCAAGGCGCACTTCACCATGTTGTAGTAGTTGCTTAACGGTGCTCCGTACAGCTTCAGCATGACCCCTCCCCGGTGGCGCGCCCGGTCGGGCACGCCGCTGTCGGCTGGATGCGAGTAGCCATTCGGGGGCCGCGGCCCCCGATCGCTTACATGCGCTCGATGATGGTGGCCGTGCCCATGCCGCCGCCGGTGCACATGGCAATCAGGGCGGTGCCCTTGCCGGTGCGCTCCAGGGTGTCGACCGCCGTGCCGATCAGCATGCCGCCGGTCGCGCCGATGGGGTGGCCGAGGGCGATGGCGCCGCCGTTGACGTTGACCTTGTCGTGCGGCACGTCGAGATCCTTCATGAACTTCAGCACGACCGGAGCAAAAGCTTCGTTGATCTCGAAGATATCGATGTCGTGCTTGCTCATGCCGGCCTTGTCGAGGCAGCGCTGGGCTGCCGGGCCAGGCGCGGTCAGCATGATCAGCGGCTCGGTGCCCGCCGTGGCAATCGCGCGAATGCGCGCCCGCGGCTTCAGACCGTGCTTTTTCGCATACTCGGGGCTGGTGACCAGCACGGCGCTGGCACCGTCCACCACGCCCGACGAGTTGCCGGCGTGGTGCATGTAGTTGATTTCCTTGACCTGCGGATACTTGGCGCGAGCCATGGCGTCAAACGTGGCCGGATAGCCTTCGGCGTGGACGGCGCCCAGCCCGAGAAATGACGGCTTGAGTCCGGACAGGGCCGCCATGTCGGTGCCCGGGCGCGGGTATTCGTCACGGTCAAGCGCCAGCGTGCCGTCCAGATTGTAGATCGGCACCAGGGCACGCTTGAAATAGCCCTGCTCGATCGAGTGCAGGGCACGACGCTGGCTTTCGACCGAATAGCGGTCGCAGTCTTCGCGGCTGAAGCCTTCGATGGTGGCAATCAGATCCGCGGAGATACCTTGCGGGATCTGCGGGTGCATGCCGAGCAGGTGCTCATTGTTGGCGTGGAAGCCGTTGGCATGCACCGGCGCGTAGCGCGACATGAACTCGACGCCGCCGCCGATGACGGCTTCCTGCTGCCCGGACATGACGCCGGTGGCCGCGAAGTTGACCGCCTGCTGGCCGCTGCCGCAGAACCGGTGCAGCGTGACGCCGGTAACCGAGATGGGCCAGCCCGCGTCCAGCACCGACATGCGCGCGATGTCGTGCGCGTGATCGCCGCTGCCGGTGCCGCAGCCGGCCACGACGTCCTCGATGTCGGCGGGATCGAACCCGACCTTGTCACGCAGGCCATTCAGCACCTGCGCCATGCAGCGCTGCGGGTGGATGTGGCTCAAGCTGCCCACGCCGGGCTTGCCGCGGCCGCGCGGCGAACGTACGGCGTCGATGATCCAGGCTTCGCGCATGTCGTCTCTCCCTCGAACGAATGATGTCTGACCCTGGACGGATTCTAACCGTGGCTCATTCGGGGGGTCCACCAACCGCAGGCGCGCTGCCTCCCGACGCCACCGAGGCGTCGTCCGGCGCGGGCTCGGCGGCGCCTTCAGACGAGGGCTCGGCCGCAGGCAGCAGCGCGCCGGCATCGACCCGCACCTGGTCGACGATGAACGAGGCCAGCCGGTAGGCACCGGGGCGGCGATCCGAGGTGACGACGAAATCAGGGCCGCCCGCCATCGGGAACAGCGACAGCCGATGGGCGCCCTGGTCGTCGGTGACGACGAACACATCCGCCGGCTCGCCGGCGGGCAGAGCGGCCGCGCCCAGCACTCGCAGATTGGCGAGACGGGCCGCCATCTCGGACGCCTTGCCTGCGTCAGCGGCGCCAGCAGCGTCGGCCGCGCCGTCATCGAGCATCCAGCCGTCGTCGCTGCGCGCAATGCGCCAGACGCCCTCGCGCGCCACCGACACCACCTCGCCCGAGGCGGCAAGCACCGCGCGATCGACCCAGTCATCGGCGTTGGTCGACAGATCGAAATGCGCGAGATCCACCTCGTACACCGCATCGGTGTCCGGCACGCGCGCGTGCAGACGACGGAAGCCCGGTGACGTGCCCAGCAGCAGCGCGGCTACCGGCCGGCCGTCCGCGGACAGCGTGATACGCCGCTGGAATTTGTCGTCCGCGACCTCGAAACGCTCGCGGGCCGCCCCGGAAGTCGCAACCGGCCACGGCGCCGTCAATGCCGCCAGTTTGTTCAGGGTCTCGTCGATCTTTGTCCCATCCGCGGGCACATCTCGGTTCCCGTCTGCG
>CAZVMA010000025.1:13918-14578 GCA_964628545.1 uncultured Pseudomonadales bacterium
ACTCGCTGATCGGCGATCCGACCGTCAGCTCGATCTTCGCCCCATCCGCGGGCACATTCCGGTCCCCGTCTGCGGCCTTCGTCGCGCCCTCTGCTTCACCGTCCACAGGCGCGAGCGTCCAGGACTCGCCCGCGCGAACGAGCTGCAGCGTGCCGTTCGCCGAAGCGCCCGGTTCCTCGATTCGCACGGCATCGATCGCTTCAGTATCGAACGCCAAGAGCGGCGCCGTCTGCGGCGCACGGAAGCCCGCATCGTTCACGTACAGACCGACCGCCAACACCACCTGCAGCACCAGCAGCCCGACCAGCCATCGCATCCGTTGCGCGTTCATGCCGCACCTCCCTTCAGCCAGGCGCTGTAACGCTGCCGATCCCGGCGCATGCGCTGCCGATGCCAGATCCAGACCAGGCCGACGCCGAGCAGCGCCATGCCGTAGTTGCCACCCTCGATCAGCGCCTGCTGGTCGTCCTCAAGCGGCGGCAGGGTGCGGTTGAAATTGCCGCGCGAGCGGATCTCCAGCAGGGCGCGATCCTCCACCGACCAATCCACCAGGTTGGTCATGAACTGAATACTGTTGCCGTAAACCGTGCCTTCGGCCGAACCCAATACGCGCAGCAGCTGATCGTCGACCAGGCCGTTGGACCCGATCACGATCAGGCG
>CAZVMA010000026.1:0-14401 GCA_964628545.1 uncultured Pseudomonadales bacterium
AGGAACGTCGACAGGTAGCGTTCGCCGGTGTCGGGCAGCATCACGCAGAATACGCTTCCGGGTGGCGCTGTTTCGGCAACCGTCAACGCGGTCGCCAGAGTCGCTCCGCCGGAAATGCCGGTGAAGATACCTTCCGTGCGCGCCAGCGCCAGCGCAGTCTGTTTGGCGACCTCCTGATTCACCGGCACGATCTGGTCCGGCACGCTGCGATCCAGCACCGCTGGCACGAAATTCGGCGTCCAGCCCTGAATCATGTGCGGACTCCAGGTCTTGCCCGCAAGCAACGACGCCTGCTCGGGTTCGGCAGCGACGACCGTCAGATCGGGCCGAGCCGCCTTTAGCACGCGCCCTGCGCCGGTCAGAGTGCCGCCCGTGCCCCACCCGGTGACCCAGAAGTCGAGACGGCGGCCGGCGAAGTCCTGCAGGATTTCCGGAGCCGTGGTGCTGGCGTGATAGGCCGGGTTAGCCGGGTTTTCGAACTGCCGCGCCAGAAACCAGCCGTGCTGCGCTGCCAACTCTTCCGCGCGTCTAACCATGCCGCTGCCCCGTTCGGCAGCTGGCGTGAGAATGACCTTGGCGCCGAGCGCACGCATGATCTTGCGCCGTTCGATCGAGAAGGTTTCCACCATGGTCGCCACGAACTGGTGACCGGTCGCGGCGCAAACCATGGCCAGCGCAATGCCGGTATTGCCGGACGTGGCTTCGACCACGGTTTGCCCTGGTTTCAGCGCGCCTGAATCTTCCGCGTCCTTGATGATCGCGTATGCCAAGCGGTCCTTGACGGACGAGAGTGGATTGAACGACTCGACTTTGACATAGATATCGACGTGCGCAGGGCCGGTGCGATTCAGCTTGACGATCGGAGTTCGGCCGATGGTCTCGAGAATGTTGTTGTACAGCATGATGGTGCTCCAGTGGTCGGAGGCGATTGTCTCCGCTCTGGGGCGATAACACGAGAGGGTTTAAGGGGGACCCCAGGGCCGACTGGGGGGGAGGGGGGGAGGAGTCGACCCTGGGGTGTCAGCTGACTGACGGGGGAGATGTTCTGCGCCCAACCGTGAAAGGGTTGTGAAATGGTTTGGTCGCCGAATCCTCTGGTGGCGGTTGCATTCCGCAACGGCGTTATCGACCATCCGGGCCCAGTGTGGCCCTGTTCAACCCAGCAGCATCAGATGCGCAGACTATCGAGGTTCGTGTGAAGTCACCCATTCTGCAGGTTCTCCTGATTACGCTTGCGGTCCTGCTCCCTGGCGGACTGCACGCGGCCAACGCGCCGATCGTCGCCGGTCACGGCATGGTGGTGTCACAGGAGGAACGCGCTTCGCGTATTGGCGCGGATGTGCTGCGCGAGGGCGGTACGGCAGTGGATGCGGCGGTCGCCACGGCGTTTGCGCTCGCGGTCACGCATCCCACGGCCGGTAATATCGGTGGGGGCGGCTTTCTGTTGTTCCGCCCCGTGAGCGGCGAGCCGCTGGCCTACGACTTCCGCGAGGTCGCGCCGTCTGGTTCGCATCCGGAGATGTGGCTCGAAAATGGCCAGTACAGTTTTGAGCGGCACCACTTGAGTCACCTGTCGGTGGGTGTGCCGGGTACCGTCGCCGGCCTGCATCGAGCGTGGCAGGCGCACGGCAAGCTGCCGTGGAGGCGGCTGGTGGAGCCTGCCGTCGCGCTCGCGCGGGAGGGCTTTCCGGTGTCTCACGAGTTGGCGCGCTCGCTCGCGGCGACGCTGCCCCGCATGCAGAAGTACCCGGCCTCGCTCGCCCAGTTCTCTCGTGACGGGAAGCCTTTTGCCCCGGGTGACCTGTTGCGTCAGCCGGATCTGGCTGATTCTCTTGAGCGCATCGCCGAAAACGGTCCGGCGGGTTTTTATCAGGGCCGCACCGCCGAGCTGATCGTGAAGGAGATGTCGGCGCATGGCGGGTTGATCACCCTCGAAGACCTGGCGCGCTACGAGCCTCGGGTGCGCACCCCCTTGCGCGGCAGTTACCGTGGGTACGAGGTGCTCGCCATGCCGCCGCCCAGCTCTGGCGGCACGGCGTTGCTTGCGATGCTGAACATTCTAGAGGGATACCCGTTGGGCGAGCTTGGCTTCGGCACCACGGCGACGGTGCATCGGATGGCTGAATCCATGCGACGGGCCTTTGCCGATCGCGCGCGGTTCCTCGGCGACCCGGATTTCAATCCGGACCTGCCTATCGAGCGCCTCACGGCGAAACCGTATGCCGACGAGCTGCGAGCCTCGATCGACCCGAAGCGCGCCTCAAAATCGAGCCCAACATCGTTTGAGTGGCCGGCAGAGAGTACCGAAACCACCCATCTGTCCGTCGTCGACAAGGCGCGCAACGCGGTGGCGCTGACCTACACCCTCGAGTACGGCTATGGTTCCGGCATCGTTGTGCCGGGTGCCGGTTTTCTACTGAACAACGAGATGGGCGACTTCAACGCCGGACCTGGCCTGACCAACGATCAGGGCCTGATCGGCACGCCGGCCAATCTGGCCCATCCCGGCAAGCGCATGCTGTCCAGCATGACGCCGACCATTCTGGCTCGGGATGGCCAACTGTTCATGGTGACCGGCTCGCCGGGGGGACGCACGATCATCAACACCGTGTTGCAGACCATTCTGAATGTGGTTGATCACGGCATGAACGCGCAGACCGCGGTCGATGCTGGGCGCGTGCATCACCAGTGGCTGCCGGACGTCCTTGCGTACGAGCGTCATGGCTTCTCGCTGGATTCGCTGAACGGGCTGGAAGCAATGGGACATACCCTGCGCGAGATTCCGTACCAGGGTGTCGCCGAGGTGATCGTGGTCGACGCGGAGTCGGGCGTGCTGCAGGCCGGCGTGGATTATCGGGTGCCTGACGGCGCCGCCGCCGGCCACTAGCTCGCCGCCCCGATCAGCGGAAAACGCCGGCGGCCCGCATGGAACGGTCATGTGCGCCGGCGAGCGTCAGCGCGCTCAGCGCTCCGCACAGCGCTAGGAACATGTCCCATTGCGTATCCCAGTTGTCGCCCTGTGTGCCGAGGAACGAGTCGGCGGCCTCAGCGCTGATCAGTGCGGCCAACCACTCGATCAGCTCATAGGCGGCGCTGATCGCCATGCACACCGAGACCACCAGGAACGCGAGCCAGCGACCGCGCACGAGCGGCGTTGTCCGCAGCAGTATCTCGCGCGCCAGAATGGCGGGCACGAAACCCTGCGCGAGGTGGCCGAGCCGGTCGTAGTGATTGCGCGCCAGATCCAGCGCTTCCTGCAGCCACAGTCCGGCGGGCACCAGCGCATAGGTGAAATGTCCGCCCACGATCAAGATCAGGGCATGCAGACCGACTAGCCGGTAGGCCAGCATGGACAGTGGGAAGCGGCCGTGCGTGGCGAGCAGGATGGGCGCCCCGATCAGCACCGGTGCCACCTCCAGTAGCCAGGTCAGGTAATCGTGCGGTCGGATGGCCGACCACAGCAGTACCGCGGTGACCACGGCGAGAAGGGCGGCGGGTTCACGCGCGTTCCGGGCCTGATTCATATCCACCCAGTGGCTCGCATCGACGCTCCAGTCTAGCGCACTCGCATCTCGGCGACCGCCGCTACTGCACGTTGCGCTTCACCTCGTTGGAAAGGGGGCTCTCGTTGCCCGCGCTGTCGACGACCGAAAGCGCGATGAAATACTCGCCCGGGACCAGGTCCACCGTTGCCGCCAGCGCAGTGGGGTTGTTCAGGCTGATCGTCTGGTTGTAGCTGCCGCTGACGCTGCCTACGTGAATGCGGTAGCCGGACAGCCCCTCGATTGGCGTCCCGTCGACGTTGTGGGAGGGGGCCTGCCAGGCGATGGAGGTGGATCCCAGCACTTGAACGGTGGTCATGGCAATGATCTGACCTTTGGAGCTGTCGCACGCCAGCGTGTAGCTTTCGCCGGCAGACAGGCCGCTGCGAACTTCGCTGCCGCTGGCGTCTCTCGATCCCGACCACGCGCCGCTGGCGCGACAATTGCTGACGGCTTGTCCGGTCCAGCTCACGGTAACGTCACCGCCGCGCTTGATGGTTGCGCTGCTCACCCGGATATCCAGCTTGGGCTCGATAGGCGGTGGCACCGGCGCCGGTGCCGGCGCGGGTGCCGGGGTGGGCGCGGGGGTGGTAGCGGGCGCCCGGGTGGTAGCGGGCGTCGGGGTCGCGCTCGCTACCTCTACGGTAACACTGCGCGATAGGCTGCCTGTGTTGGAGCTGCAGGTCAGGGTGAAAGTAGATGAAGCTGTCAGGGGGTTAGTCCGGACGGCGCCTGCAGTGCGCGGCGTTCCGCTCCATGCGCCGCTCGCAGCACAGCTGGTGAAGCCAGATCCCATCCAGCGCAGTACGACGCGTTCGCCCACCTTGACGGCGGTGCGATTCGCGGTGAGGGTAAGGGCTGGCGTGGCCGCGCCCTGGGCGCTGGTCCGCACCGGCAAGGCGGCGGTCGTCGCGGCTGCGGTCGATGCGGACAGCATCGCCGCAGCGATCAGTGCGGCGATCGGGATGAGGGGGTGACGGCTGGTCATGACCTGGTACTCCACAATGACCCTGTGTAGGGCCCGATATCTGTGCGTGGAAGTAACTTAGGTCGAACTGCGGGGATGAACCGCGACGGGCATCGCAGGCGCCGGAGACCTGCGTCACAAAATGGCCTGCGGTACGCCGTAACGTGACGGCCCGCACACGCCGTCCTGGTCAGGTAGAGCGCGGAGTAGATCGTGGAACTGGATCGAATCGATCGACAGATCCTGAACATTCTGCAGGCTGACGCCACGATTTCGGTGCAAGCCGCGGGCGAGCGCGTGGGACTCAGCACCAACGCCTGCTGGCGCCGCATCAAGAACCTCGAGGAAGCGGGTTACATTCGCAAACGCGTCGCGCTGCTCGACCCGAAGCGCGTTGGGCGCGGCGTCTCGGCATTGCCGGAGGTGATGGAGTTCTACCGCATCGGCGGCGACGTCGATTACCTGCTGAAAGTGCTGGTCGGCGACATTGCCGAGTACGACCGGTTTTACAAGAAGCTCATCCGCATCGCCCCGTTGTCCGACGTGTCATCGAATTTCGCCATGGAGCAGGTGAAGTACACGACTGAAGTGCCGCTCTGAGCGACCGGGGTTTATCCCACTGCAACGCCCATCAACGCGCCGATGCCCGCGGTTGCCCCCATGGCGACCGCGCCCCAGAACGTCACGCGCAGTACCCCGATAGTCACCCGGGCTCCGCCTGTTTGGGCGGCCAAACCACCGAGCAGCGCCAGGAACAACAGCGCAGAACCGGAAATCGCAGCGATGCGCGATTCGTCGTCGACCAGTGAGGCTACCAGCAGCGGCAACGCCGCACCCACCGCGAATGTCAGTGCGGAGGTCACCGCGGCTTGCAGCGGCCGTGCGGTGTGATGCGGGGTAATACCGAGTTCGTCGCGTGCGTGCGCGCGCAGCGCGTCCTCCGCCATTAGCTGGGTGGCAACCGCGCTTGCAAGTTCCGGATCAAGCCCGCGCGCGCGCCAGATGCCAGCCAGCTCTTTGTGCTCGAACTCTGGATGGGCGGCCAGTTCGGCTGCCTCCCGTTCGAGATCCGACGCCTCGATGTCGGCTTGCGAACTGACGGAAACGTACTCGCCGGCTGCCATCGACAGAGCACCCGCAGCCAGGCCAGCGCCCCCCGCTATCAGCAGTTCGGACTGCCCGGCCCCGGCGGCCGCGATGCCGACCAGAAGGCTCGCCGTAGATACGATGCCGTCGTTCGCGCCCATGACGGCAGCCCGAAGCCAGCCCGCGACGCCGCCGCGGTGGCGCTCGGTCGACGGGCTGCTTGTGTGCGCGCGACTCATCTTTGAGTCTCGTTTGGCGGCCTATCGATCATCTCGCGGTATCGGCGGGGCCGCATCCGGCCGAGCCAGCCGCGGTGCCGGAAATAGATCAGCATGCCGACCATCGATAGACCGATGATTCCCATCACCCCTGCGTAGCCAAACGACCACGACAGCTCCGGCATGCTGAGTGGCCCTGCGTCGGGATGGAAGTTCATGCCGTAAACACCGACTACGAAGGTTGGCGGAATGAACAGCGTCGCGATGATTGTCAGCACGCGAATGACGTCATTCATGCGGTTGCTGATAACCGACAGATAAACTTCAATCAGATTGGTAGCGATATCACGCTGCGTTTCGATCAGATCGACCGCGCTTACGATGTGATCATGCGCATCCTCGAGAAAAGGGCGTATGGCGCCGCTCGTCACCTCTTCCGCGTGGCGGCGAAACTCGTTCACCACCTCACGCGTAGCCCAGGCGATCCTTCGCATGACCAGCAGCCGGCTGCGAAACTGGTGCGTGGCGAGCAGCATGGCTTCGGTTGGACGCTGCATGATGGCGCTTTCCAACGCTTCAAGCTGTTCGGCCGTGCGGTCAATCAGCGGAAACAGGGTATCGATCGCCAAATCGATCAGGGCATGCGCCAGGAAGTACACGTCTCGCGTTCGCAATCTGCCGCCTGCACGTCGCAGCCGATCTTCGATCGGATCGAACAGCCCTGCCTCCTGCTCCATGAATGTGATCAGCAAGCCGTCCGTCACATAGAGGCTGATTTGCCGGTACAGCGCGTGCCCGGGCTGATTGAACTGATCGGTGGTCGGCTGCAGCAATTCCGGCTTCGGCAATTCCGCCTGCATCAATTCCCGCTGCATCAGGGCTGGGTGCGGCACCGACACGGTAATGAAGACCGCGTTGCCATAGTCGTTGAACTTGGGGCGCTGGCCTTGGTTGACGATGTCCTCCAGCACCAGGGGGTCGATGCCGTAGCGCTGACGTACGGCCTCAAGAACATCCAGCGAGGGCGGGCCATCGATCTGGATCCAACGTGCGCCCAATTGTTGTGTGTGGGTGAGCGAAGCCAGGCCATCTGATTTTGTGTAGTGGTCCGCGTCGTACTCGATGAGCTCGATATGACCCGGTGGCGTGTCGCGCGTGGCCGCGATGTCATAGGTGCCGGGCGCGGTGCCCGGTCGATGGTAGGCTTGTTTGCGTATCGTTTGCCGCGTCACGGTTTCGGGTTCGCAGTCATCGTGTGTTCACCGACACGTCACCAGAACTCACCGCGCGGTGACGCCCCTGATAATGTAGCCCCCAGAGCGCTCGTCGAGCTCGAGCTCAAGGGCGCCCCGGTTGCGCGCTTCTTCCAGCAGATCGCTGAAGGAGCGAAAGCCGTACGTGCCCTCATTGAAGCCGGGTCGACGTCGCTTCAGCGTTTGCTTCACGATCGATCCCCACAGGTTGCCGCGCTCGCCGCGCTCCTCGTAGAGGGCCTCGGCAGTATCGAGCACCAGATCAATGCCCTCCTGAGTCAGATCCTCGCCGCGTGACTCGGGCAACGGCTTGGTCGCGGCTTCGCTAGCATCCTTGCGCGGCGTGGATTTCGGCGTGGATTTCGGCGTGGGTTTGGCGCGTGTCCGTTCGGCCTTTGGCGCCCGTTTCGCGACCAGATCATCGTAGAAAATGAACTCGTCGCAGTTGCTCATCAGCAGGTCGGACGTGGAGCTCTTTACACCCACGCCAATCACGGTCTTGGCGTTCTCACGCAGCTTGCTGACCAGCGGCGAGAAATCGGAATCGCCGGAGATGATCACGAAGGTGTCGATGTGTGCCTTGGTGTAACACAGGTCCAGAGCGTCCACGACCATGCGGATATCAGCGGAGTTTTTACCCGACTGGCGCACGTGGGGAATCTCGATCATCTCGAACGCTGCCTCGTGCATGCCGGCCTTGAAGTCCTTGTAGCGCTCCCAGTCGCAGTAGGCCTTCTTCACCACGATCGAACCCTTCACGAGCAGGCGTTCAAGCACGAGCCGGATGTCGAAGCGGTCGTGTCGTGCGTCGCGTGCGCCGAGCGCGATGTTCTCGAAATCGCAGAACAGCGCCAGGCTGCCGTTATCGCTGGACACGGTGGCCACCGCGATCAGCCCTGCTGCAGGCTGGCGAAGGTCTTGCCCTCGCGCACCAGCCGCTCGAGAAGCGGTGCCGGCTGCCAGAAGTCGCCGTATTCCGACTGAAACTGGCGAATGTCCGCCAGCACGCGGTCGAGCCCCTGCTGATCAGCCCAGAACATCGGCCCGCCGGTGACTTCCGGGAAGCCGTAGCCGTTGATGTACACGATGTCGATGTCGCAGGGCCGAATGGCGATGCCCGCCTCCAGAATGCGCGCGCCCTCGTTGATCAGGGGATAGAGACAGCGCTTCAGCACTTCCTCGTCGGCGATCGGTCTACGCGTGATGCCGAGTTCGGCTGAGGTCTGCTCGACGATCGCCACCACCTCCGGATCCGGCTGCCCGGCGCGACTGCCTTCGGGATAGATGTAGTAACCGCGGCTGGTCTTTTGGCCGAAACGACCGAGCGCGCAGAGCTTGTCGGCCACGCGCGCGGTGATGGGCACGTCTTCAGGTTTAACCCCCGCCAACTGCCGAGCGCGCCAGCCGAGATCGAGCCCCACCAGATCGTTCATCTGAAATGGGCCCATCGGCATGCCGAACTGGTTGATCACGTTGTCGACCTGATAGGGGGTTGCGCCCTGCAGAATGATTTCGCCCGCCTGACGCGTGTAGCCCGCCAGCATGCGGTTGCCGATGAAGCCGGGCGCGTTGCCGGAAAGCACGGCGACCTTGTTCAGGGTCTTGCCGAGCTGCATGGCGGTGGCGATGGTAGCCTTGCTGGTGGCGCTACCGCGGACGACCTCCAGCAAGCGCATCACGTTTGCCGGACTGAAGAAGTGCAGCCCGATGACATCACCGGGTCGCGTGGTGGCGTTGGCCATCGCGTCGATGTCTAGACCGGAGGTGTTGCTGGCAATAATTGCCCCTGGTTTGCACACACCCTCGAGCGTGCGAAACACATCAACCTTAACGCCCAGGTTCTCGTACACGGCCTCGATCACCACGTCAGCGGCCCCAAGGTCCTCGTAGCGCGTAGTGCCGGTGATCAGCGCCATGCGCGCGTCGAGCTGCGCCGTCGTCATGCGTCCGCGCTGGACCTGTATCTGGTAGTTGCGGCGGATGACACCGAGGCCGCGCTCGAGCGCCTCCGGGTTCATTTCCAGTACCGTTACAGGGATACCCACGTTGGCGAATGACATGGTGATGCCGCCGCCCATGGTGCCGCAGCCGACCACGCCGGCGCTGCCGATCTTTTTCGTCGGCGTATCGCGCGGCACATCGGGAATCTTGGCTACCTCGCGCTCGCTGAAAAACAGGTGGATTAACGCGGAACGCTGCGGATGCCGCAGGCAGCGGCCGAAGCACTCCTGCTCTACGGCCATGCCGGCGTCGAAGCTGTCCAGATTCACCGCGGCTTCCACGCACTGGATGATCATTTCGGGCGCGAAGCGTCCACGCATGCGCCTGGCCGCGTCCTTCCGTGCCGCCGCGAAAATTTCCGGGTTGTCGCGATCGGCAGCGACCCGATCGCGCTCGTTGCGGATCTTGCGTACCCGTCCACCTTCGGCCAGCACCTTGCGCGCGAACGCGATGGCGCCGTCCAGCACGGGGCCGTCACTGACGGCATCGACGATACCGAGCTCGAGCGCGCGCGGAGCCGGGATCGGATCGCCGGTCAGAATGAACTGCAGCGCCTGCTCGGCACCGATCAGTCGCGGTAGCCGTTGTGTGCCCCCTGCGCCGGGCAGCAATCCCAGCTTGACCTCCGGCAGTCCCACCGGCGCGCTGGGTGCGGCTACGCGGTAGTCACAGCACAACGCGACTTCGAGTCCACCTCCGAAGGCGGTACCGTTGATGGCTGCGACGACAGGTTTGGCGCTATTTTCCATCATCGTCAGCACGTCGTGCAGGCTGGGCCCGGCATTGCCGGCCGCGCCGAACTCGGAAATATCGGCGCCGGCAATGAACGCGCGCCCAGCACCGGTCAGCACCACGGCGCGCACGGTGTCGTCGGCAAGGGCTCGGCTGAAACCATCGTGCAGGCCCTGCCGAACGCCGCTGGAAAGCGGGTTCACCGGTGGGTTGTCGACCGTCAGTACGGCGAGTTCGTTGCGCTGCTCGTAGTGAACTGTGCCCTTGAGTGTGGATGACATGCTGCGTTCGCCCCCGTCGGCCCCTTTTGCTTGCGCTTCACTATAGCGGAATCGCCTTCGGCCGGTAGCCTCGGATGCCCGTCGTGGGTAAGCTCGGAACGGGGGGGCGGCCCGTGCCGGCCCAACAGGGCATCCGACAGGAGGGGGGAAGATGCTGACATTTCTGGATCGCTACGAAGGGCACACCTACGCGCTGTTCCGCGTCGTCACCGGGTTTCTGTTCATCTGGCACGGCACGCAGAAACTGTTCAGCTTTCCGAAAGCCGCCATGGACGGCGTTCCCGCCTTTGTCACCTACGGCGCCGGCGGCATCGAGCTGTTGGGCGGCGCGCTGGTGATGATCGGACTCTTCACGCGCCCCGCGGCATTCATCGCCAGCGGCACCATGGCCGTCGCCTACTGGTTGGCGCACGGCACGCAGGCGCTGTTCCCGCTAAACAACGGCGGCGAACTGGCGGCACTGTACTGTTTTGCGTTTTTGTACATCGCGGCACGGGGTGCCGGACCCTTCGGCGTGGACAGCGCGCGCTGACCGAAATGATGACGAGCGCGGCACCGTTCCGGATCCGCGACGCGTTTGCCGATGGCCCGACGTTCTACAAGTTCTCGGCCATCCTGGGCTTGCGGATGGGGCAGGTGTTTCCGGCCGCGTTCTTCGGGCTGATGTTAACGGCGGTCTACCGGGAGCAGGGCCTGGCCCTCGATATGTTCTGGGTGTTCATGATCCCGAGCGTGCCCACCTGGCTGCGACCGCTGTGGGCACCGCTGGTGGATGGCGTGGGGTCGCGCCGGCTCGGGCTGCGCAAGACCTGGATCATTCCCTGCACGCTGTTCGGTGCGGGTGCCTATCTGTCGCTGGCGGCGTTCGAGCCCACGCTCGATGCGCTCGCCATCATCATCACCATCCTCACGATCAAGACCACCTTCATGACCACGCAGGACATCGCGATCGACGGTTATATCGTCGAAAACCTGTCCGATCGCGAGCGGGGCGTCGGCGCGGCGGTAATCGACATCGCCACCAACGTGGCTCAATTCACCTCCTGGGCCGGCGTGGCCTGGGTCTATGGTGTTTACGGCTGGTCCGCGGCGGTCGCCTTGTCAGCCGGCCTGCTGGTGCTGTTCTCCATTCCCGGCGTTCTGCGGCGCGAGCCCCCGCCGCCGGCGCAGGCTATCCAGCGTCGCGCCCGGGGCGAGCGGCCGAGCTTGCTCTCGCTGCTGCGCCGACCGGACACGCGCATCATCATCCCGCTCACCGCGCTCACGTCGTTCGGCTTTGCGCTGATTCCCAGCCTCTATGTCGCCTATCTGGTGGACGTCGGGTTCCGGGTGAAGGAGATCGGGCCGCTGATCCTCGCCCCCGCAACCCTGCTCGGCACCATTCTGGGCGCTTCGCTGACCGTCTGGACGCTGAATCGCCTAGGGTACAAGCGCACCGTGCTGTTCTCGTCGTTCCTGCTTGTGCCCACCGTGGGGCCCATCATCTGGATGGGTACGCTGCAGAACCCCAGCCTCCTGGTCGTGTTCCTGGTGACGCTGAACGGCATCATCCTGCCCTCGTTCATGGGCGTGGCGGTGGCGGCGTCTCGGCTCAAGTGGTCGTCGAAGACGCAGGCCGGCACCGACTACACGGCCTTTGTGGTGGTGGCCACCATGGCGGCGTCAGCCGCGCTTGGGGTGGGCGGCGCAATTGCGGACGCGGTGGGCTGGGCTTGGTTCTTCGGACTCGCCGGCGCGTTTGTGACCGGCTGCTGCTTTGTGTTCTACGCCTTGTTCGACCGCATCGAGGCGCTGGTGGACAGCCGCGATGCAGTCGAACTGGCCGGTGCGGCTACAGCGTTGCCCGCAGCGCGTTGACGGCCAGCACCACGAGCACCGCGGTACCTGCCGAAAACAGCAGAAAGCGCACCAGCACCCGATTCCACGTGGCCTGCACGATGCTGTGCGCTACGCGCAGTCCGGTATAGGCCCAGGCGAGCTGCGCGTTCAGCCCGTCACCGGCGCCGGCGAGCGCCAGAATCATGACGGCAGCATAGAACAGGGTCGGCTGCTCCATGAGATGCGTGTAATTGTGCGACTTCCAGTTCACCGACGGCGGGAGGGCCGCCTCGACGTCCTGCCCCCTACCGCCGATGTTGCTGCCAAGGTCGATTCCCGCTTTTTTGAGGGCGGGTAGTCGCGCAACGACCAGCCAGCCCAGCATGACCAGTGACCACAGCACCAGCGCGGCGGCCGGCGCGAGAATCGGGCTGATGTTCCCCATATCCTGTTCCCCCGTTTGTGTGTGTGCCCGTGTTGAGCGCGCTCACGATAGGTGTAATGACTCGGGCTGTACAGCCGTGCCGGCTCGGTCACTGCTTGCCACGAGTGGGCGGCCAGACGCGCTTATCCGGGCGGCGGCGCAATTGCGAAGCGGGCGATGACTTCGCGCCGGATGCGCAGGGTGCCGGGCGCAAAGCTGTTCGGCGCGGCGGCTGCCAGCGCCTCCATCCGCAGGAACGGCCCCGGGCCCGCGGCACCCGCGGTATCGGCTGACAGCAGAGTGCCTGCGGCCACGCCGAATCGTCCTGCAACTCGGGCTGCCTCCTGCCTGGCGGCGTCGATCGCCCGGTCGAGTGCCGCCTGCTCGTGCGCGGCGCGATCGGCCACGTCGAGCTCGATGCCGTTGATGCCGTTGATGCCAAGCCCGATCACGGCATTCACGAAGCGGGGTAGGCGATCCAGGTTCCGCACCGTGACCGACATGGATCGGCTCGCAATCACGCCGTCCTGGATCATGGCATCGCCGTCCTGTCGCTGACGGGGATACAGGCTCACCGCGGCCGCGACGACATCGCGTTCGTCCACTCCTTCGGCGCGGGCGCGCTCCAGCACCGCGGCGACCACAGCGTCAAGGGCGCGCATCAGCTCGGTCGCGTCTGCGCCTTCGCGGCGGACCTCCAGATGCACGCGCGCCAGATCAGGGTTGACGGCGACTTCGCCAACCCCCTGCACCCGGATGCCGGCGCCGGGCTCTCTCGGCAGCGCGTCAGCTGCGCCGGCTGCATACGCGCCTGGCGATTCGTACACGATCAGACCCATCAGCAGTAGCGTTAGCGCGAGCCGGGGCCATGGGTTCGACGTTGACATCGGCTGCGGACCTGCGCGGTGCTGCCCGGGCGGGCGATGGCGTACTATCCGTCACTCGATCTGCAGTGGGAAGACACATGACCGGCCTTGGCATCTGGTTGGGCGCGTTGGTGGTCTACGCGGGCTTTATCGGCTGGTACTACAACTGGCGCCGCCCGCTGTCGCCCTCGGAAGTTGATCAGGCCCTGGCTCGACTGCTGACCGTTGATCCCGATGCGGGGTCGCGCAATGATCTCGAGACGCTGCGGCGCTTTCTGGCGGCTGACGACGGTCGCCAGTTCTTCATGCTGAATCTGGTGCGTCTGGCTGACGAGCCTGTGGCAGATCCGGAGACGGGCGTGCTGCACTCGGCGCGCGCGCTGATGCAGCGCTACACCAGGGTTTTCCTGCCTGCGCTGCTGCGTCGCGGCGGACACCCGGTGCTTGCCGCGCGCAAGGTCGGTGGCTATGTCGACGCGTGGGGTGCGCCAGAGGATCCGGGCTGGACGCTCATTGGCTATGTCCGCTACCGCAGCCGACGCGATCTGGTCGAGCTGGTGTGCGACCCTCGGTTCCCGGGCGCGCACGCCTTCAAGGCGGCGGCCATGCCCATTACCTTCTCGTTCCCAACCCAGCCGTTCATGCTGACGTTTGCGTCACCCGGTGTGGTCGTTGGCCTGCTGGTTGTCCTGATCGCGGCCTTCGTGCACCTGCTGCAGCTTCTTGCCAACCCAGCTCTGACGGCCTGAGCGAAAACCCGGGCTGGGGTTTCCCCGATACGCAGATCAAGCAGCGCCCTGCCTCAATAGCGCGCATGAAAGGGACGAACAGCGGAAGCGGTCGCTCGGGCGTCATGATGTCATCAATCTGTCATCTGTCGCTTTGAGAATGCGCGCCGGAACGAACGTAAGGCGATCGCCAAGGCGATGGAGACGGGAATGCGCAGCAGGCATCGGTTGATTGGCAAGGGTTTGGCGCTGGCGCTCGGCGCGGCGCTCGCGGGATTCGCGTGGACTGACGCGCACGCGGGCATGGTCGACGAGAAGCTGCTGGGCATGTTGCTTGCTAACGGCTCGATCACGCAGGCGCAGCATGACGAGCTGATCCGCGATCTGAAGCGCGCCGAACGGCGAGAGGAGCGCGAGGACCGTCGCAAGGTCGACAAACGTGAATTCATGGCGTTTCAGCAGACCGCCGGGTGGGCGGCCAGCAC
>CAZVMA010000027.1:0-10037 GCA_964628545.1 uncultured Pseudomonadales bacterium
GCATACCCGGGCCTGGAGATGTGCGCTCGCTCGAAGCCCGGAATGCTGCGCACCAGCGCCAGCTGCACGTCGAACGGCAGACTGGTGGAAATACCGTTCGGATAAAGCTCTGGAGTATCAAGGCCCTCGGGCTCGACAAATACCTGATGGCGATCGCGGTCGGCGAACCGGACCACCTTGTCCTCGATGCTCGGGCAATAGCGGGGGCCCGTACCCTCAATCACCCCCGAGTACAACGGCGAGCGATCAAGACCGCCGCGAATGATGGCGTGGGTATCCGCGGTAGTCGTGGTGATGTGGCAGTTGACCTGTCGCGGATGCTGCTCCGGTCGCCCCAGAAATGACAGGCAGGGGGTCGGAGTATCACCCGGCTGCACCGCCATGACGCTGAAATCGACAGAACGGCCGTCGATGCGCGGCGGTGTCCCGGTCTTCAGCCGACCCACGCGGAAGGGGAGCGCCCGCAGGCGTTCGGCCAATACGTTGGCCGGCGGATCGCCAGCGCGACCGCCCTGATGCTGGGTCAGGCCGATGTGAATCTTGCCGCCCAGGAACGTGCCTGTGGTCAGCACCACGGTCGGGGCCCTGAACCGAAGCCCCATCTGGGTTTCGACGCCCCGGACCTGACCATCCTCAATGAACAGATCAACCACGGCCTGCTGAAACACGGACAGCCCGGGTTGCTGCTCGATCATGCGCCGCACGGCCTGACGGTAGAGCGCACGATCGGCCTGGGCGCGAGTGGCCCGAACCGCGGGCCCCTTGCTGGCGTTCAGTACTCTGAAGTGAATGCCCGCTTCATCTGCGGCCCTTGCCATCAGACCATCGAGCGCGTCGATCTCGCGCACCAGGTGGCTTTTGCCAATGCCACCGATCGCCGGGTTGCACGACATCTGGCCGATGGTCTCGACACTTTGCGTGAGCAGCAGGGTGGTCGCCCCCATCCGAGCGGCGGCTGCCGCAGCCTCGCAGCCGGCATGTCCGCCGCCCACCACGATGACATCGAAGGCCTGAGGGTAGTCCATGTGATCAAGTCCAGCCGTAAAGCGGTCTTTGAACGGGACGGCAGTATATCGCCGAACGTTGCGAAGTGACGCAGGCGCTCGTTTGCTCGACTTGTTTGGCTACTTACCGATGCAGAACCGGGAAAAAATCTCTCCCAGCAGATCATCTGCGGAAAGGGTGCCGACGATTTCGCCCAGATAGCCGTGCACGTGCCGCAGCTCCTCGGCGATCAGTTCCGGGTCGGCTTCCGCCTGCAACAACGCTTGTGCTGCACCCAGCGCATCCGCTGATCGGCGCAATGCCTCGACGTGCCGGGTCCGCGCCGTGTAGGTGCCCGCTTCGCCGACAAACCCGGCCTTGGCGTGCACGCTGCGGACCAGATCGGAGATACCAGTACCTGCCAGCGCCGAGATGAAAACCGTTTCCGGCGCCTGCTCGCCACCCGCCGGCGCCGGAATCGCAGCGCCCGATGCAGCACTCAGCAAATCCATCTTGTTCAGCACGCGGATGACGCGCTCGGGCCCCGCGGCGAAAGCCTGTTTGTCCAGCCAGCGACGCGTTGGCGAATCGGTCCATTGCCCGGCGTCACGCGCGTCTTCGAGCACCAGCACGATGTCCGCTCGCGCCGCCTGCTCCGATGACCGCCGCATGCCCTCGCGTTCGATGATGTCGTCGCTGTCGCGAATGCCGGCGGTATCGACTACGTGACACGGCAAACCATCCAGCACCAGTTCAATATCAATGGTGTCGCGCGTGGTGCCCGGCACCTCGCTGACGATGGCGCGCTCCTGCCGCGCAAGACGATTCAGCAGGCTGGATTTGCCAACATTCGGCGCCCCAACCAAGGCGATGACGACACCGTCCCGAAGCAGAACGCCTTGACGGGTATCGCTAAGCAGCCGCTGCAGCTCGTGCTGAATCACCTGCAAACGGGCGGCCACCTGCCCGGTTGCGAGAAACTCGACCGCCTCATCGGGGAAATCGAGCGCTGCTTCCACGAATACCCGCAGCCCGAGCACGCTGTCGTTGATGCGGGTGACGGCTTGCGAGAACACCCCCTGCAGCGATCGGACGGCACCACGCGCCGCCGCGGCGGAACCGCTGGCGATGAGATCCGCAACCGCTTCGGCCTGGGCCAGATCTAGTTTGCCGTTCAGAAAAGCGCGTTCCGTGAACTCGCCGGCGCGGGCGAGCCGGGCACCGGCTGCCAGCACGGCATCGAGCACCAGGCGCAGGACGACGGGGCCGCCATGGCCTTGAAGCTCGACCACATTCTCGCCGGTGAATGACTGAGGGCCTGCAAAGAACAGCACGATGCCGTCGTCCAGCGGCTCGCCGGCCGCATCCCTGAATGTCGAATGAAGGGCACGGCGGGGTTGCGGGTGACGTCCGGTCAACGCTTTGGCGACCAACAAGGCCTGCGGTCCGGACACACGAACGATGCCGACCCCACCCAGGCCCGGGGCGGTCGCAATCGCGGCAATCGTGTCGGTTTCGAGCGTCAGGGATCAGGCCTTGGCGCCGTAGGCCGCTTCCGTTTTACGCATGATGTACCACTGCTGCCCGATGGAGATGACGTTGTTCACCAGCCAGTACAGCACCAGACCCGCGGGGAAGAACAGGAACAGCACGGTGAACATGACCGGCATGATGCGCATGATCCGCTGCTGCATGGGGTCGCCCATCGCCGGGCTCATCAACTGCTGCAGGTACATGGTGGCGCCCATCAGCAGCGGCAGCACAAAGAACGGATCCATGGCGGCCAGATCGTCGATCCAGAGCATGAACGGTGCGTGACGCAGCTCGACGCTCTCGAACAGCACCCAGTACAACGCGAGGAAGATCGGCATCGGCAGCAGCATGGGCAGACAACCGCCCAACGGGTTCACGTTTTCCTTCTTGTAGAGCGCCATCATCTCCTGGGAGAGCTTCTGACGATCGTCGGAGTAGCGTTCCTGCAGGCGCTTCATCTCGGGCGCGACACGGCGCATGTTGGCCATGGATCGATAGCTGGCCGCAGTCAGCGGGAACAGCAGCAGCTTCACAATCACGGTCAGCAGGATGATGGCCAGTCCCCAGTTTGCTGCGAGGCCATGCAGCCAATCGAGCAGCAGGAACAGGGGTAGGGCGATCCACCACAAGAAACCGTAATCAATGGTCAGATTGAGGTTGGGGGCAATCTGCTCCAGTCGCCGCTGATCCTTCGGACCGACATAGAGTGCGGCATTCCAGGCGCTGGTGGCCCCCGGCGCGAGAGTGCGCTGGGGCGCGGTAAATCCAACGGTGTACGTGCCGTCCGGCCGCGCCCGCCCAAAGAAATTGTTGGTTTCGTCAGCGTCCGCGACCCAGGCCGTCAGAAAGTAGTGCTGCAGAAACGCGACCCATCCGCCGGGCACAGAAGCCCGAAAGGGTTCGTCCGACAGGTCATCAAAACTGTACTTTTCGTAAGGCGTTTCCGGCGTCGTAAACGCTGCCCCAAGAAACGGCTGCGGACCCAGGAAAATCGGCTGATCGCCCATAGGCGGCGCCGTGTCGCGCTTGATCTGCGCGAAGAACGCCATCTCCTGGGGTTGCTCGCTTTGATTTTCGACCGTGGCGGTGACCGCGATGAGATAGTCATCGCCTTTGAAATCAAATCGCTTGGTCACCCGTTGTCCCGGGCGTTCGGCAATCAGCTCGACTGAAAGCGAGCCGTTCGCGTCGGTAAGCGTGTAGGCCTGTTTGGCTGCCGAGAACAAGGGCCGCGCCCCAGCCTGATCGATGCCGTCTTTGCCCACAATGCCGCTTTGTGCCACATAGACCCGGCCCTCGCCCTGATTCAGAAGCAGAAACGGCGTTTCGGGCTTTTCCAGCTCAAGCGGGAATCGGGGCAGCGTGACCCGAACGATGTCGCCGCCCGCGCGATCGATCCAGACCACGAGATTGGGTGTGGTGACCTTGATCAAACGATCTTCGGCAGGTTGCGCTATGACGCCTGCCGGTTCAGCTGATGCTTCCCCTGGCACTGGCGCGGGTAGGTCATCGTCCGCCGTCGCAGCTGCTGCTGGCTGGTCCTGGCCGGCGCTCTGCTCCGACGACAGGCCCGGGGTGCTGAGGGGTTGAACTTCAGGCGCATCTGCGACGTCCGCGGCCGTGTTTGCGGTCTGTACGTAATCCTCGTTCCACGCGAGGATCATCAGGTAACCGGTGGCAGCCAGGCCGATCAGCAGCAGAATCCGCTGGATTTCCGTGGGTAGCATTCGGCCTCAGCTCTCCTTCAGCGTGTTGCCCGCTGGCGGTACCGGATCGGGTCCGCCCGGGTGAAACGGATGACAACGGAATAGGCGCCGAGCGCCAAGGGCCAGCCCGCGCAGCAATCCATGGGTTTCGATTGCTTCTTGCGCGTAGACCGAACACGTCGGGTAAAAGCGGCATTGTTGCCCGATCCAAGGGCTCAGCAGCAACCTGTACAGCCTGATTATTCGGATGGCAATGCGGGCCGGAATGGTTTGCCTCATTTGCGATCCGCCAGTTGCCTGAACAGGTACTCGGCGCCGGCGGCAATCTCGCCGCGTTCGGGGGACCGCGTCAACTGGATGACCACATCGAAGGCCGGAAAAGCGTGCCGCTGGCGCCGAAATGTTTCCCGGATGATGCGTTTCACCCGATTACGATCGCTGGCGTGTCTTAGCGCGCGCTTGCCGACCACCAGGCCGAGGCGGGCTTCGACGTTTTCGTGGCGAATGGCCATAAGCCGAAGCGGGCCAGATCGTAGGCGGATGGTGGCGGAAGAGAAGACGCGCTCGAACGCCGAAGGATCAGCGAGCCTCACACGTTTCGGGAAGCTCTGCCGAGTCGCTGACAGTCGTTCGCTCAGGGCGTTAGGCGCTTGCGCCCCTTGGCGCGGCGCGCGCTGAGCACCTTGCGACCACCCAGGGTTGCCATGCGTGCTCGAAAGCCGTGGGTGCGCTTGCGCTTCAGGTTGCTGGGCTGGAATGTTCTTTTCATGACGTCTGCCTGGTGCGGAACGCTACTCGAGGGGGGCGAAAGTCTAGGGAGCGGGAGAAGTGCCGTCAATCAGCACGATGAACATGCCAAGGCCTCTTTCCGGATCGCCTCTCAGACGCGGACGTCGCTGCTTACCAATAGATTAAGTCTTTAAATAGATAGAGTTGGTTGTTGCTCTTGGTGAACGCTGCGCTGTGGATAACGCGCTAGACATGCCGTGCTCACTGAGGAATCTGCGTATGCCAGTGTGTGGGTAATCGTGGGGTATCCGGATAGCGATTCTTCCGTTGGTTCGCGTGCGTCCTGAAAGCATGCTTCTGTGCGAAGTTATCCACAGGTTCTCCAAGCGATTGCGCACACGGCTCGGGCTGGCGCCATTCCAGCGCTGGCTCTTCGAGAATCACTAAGCTCTTGAATCTGCGAGGTGCCGGGACGAGGGCCGAATAAATCTCCGGCGCGCGTGGCGGCGGCGGAAGCGTTGTCGCTAGAATCTGCGGAAAACGATAACGATAAACGCCCGGCGCAAGCGGGGCGTCCGCTTCTGGGGGTCTCTGGTGCGATTGACCATGTGGCAGCAATGCCTGGACGCGCTTGAAGTCGAGTTGCTGCCGCAGCAGTTCAACACGTGGATCAGACCGCTTCAGGCCCATGCGAACGGCGAGTCGCTGCGCATCCTCGCGCCGAACCGGTACGTTCGAAACGAGGTTCAAAGCACCTACTTTGATCGCATCATCGAGCTCCTCGCGGTGCATTCGTCTGACTCGGAAGCGCCTTCAGTGGTGCTCGAAGTGGGCACGCTGAGCGACATGGCGGCCGTGCCGGTGCGGGCTGATGGTACTGGCGGAATCGCCGAGCGCGATGCCCAGGCGGGATTCCGCGGCCGAGCGAAGCCTGACGTTGCAGAAGCCGCTTCGCGCGCCCAGGGTGGTGTTCTGAACGATCTCAACGAAGACTATCGGTTTGAAACCTTCGTTGAGGGAAAATCGAACGAGATGGCGAAGGCTGCTGCCATGCAGGTGGCGGCGAACGCGGGTCGATCCTACAACCCCCTGCTGTTGTACGGCGGGGTGGGCCTCGGCAAGACGCATCTGATGCAGGCGGTGGGCAACTACATCAAGGCCCAGGACCCTCAGGCCAAGGTGGTCTACCTGCACTCACAACGGTTTGTGCAGGACATGGTCAAGGCCCTGCAGCAGGGCGCCATGGATCAGTTCATGCAGTATTACCGGTCGGTCGATACTCTTTTGATCGACGATATCCAGTTTTTTGCCAACAAACTGCGGTCTCAAGAGGAATTTTTCCACGTTTTTAACGCCCTCTTGGAATCTGGGCGCCAGATGGTTCTAACCTGTGACCGGTATCCGCGGGAAATCGAGGGGCTTGAAGAGCGCCTCAAGTCCCGGTTCGTGCATGGCCTGACGCAGGAAGTCGAGGCGCCGGAGCTGGAAACCCGCGTGGCCATTCTCCTGAAAAAGGCGGAAAGCGAGCGTATCGATCTGGATCAGAACGTCGCGTTCTTTATTGGCGAACGCATTCGCTCGAACGTGCGCGAGTTGGAGGGCGCACTGCGGCGCGTCATAGCCAACGCGCGTTTCACTGGGGCGCGGATCACCATCGATCAGGTCAAGCGCGCACTGCGTGATCTACTGGCGATTCAGGACCGGCAGATCAGCATCGAGAACATTCAGCGCGTAGCCGCCGAGTACTACAAGATCAAGCTGGCGGACATTCTCTCCAAGAGGCGAAGCCGCACCGTAGCGCGACCGCGCCAGATGGCTATGTTCCTGGCGAAAGAGTTGACAAGCCATTCGCTGCCGGAGATCGGGGATGCGTTTGGTGGCAGGGACCACACCACCGTGCTGCATGCCTGCAAGCGCATCCTGGAGCTGAAAGAGCACAGCCCTGACGTCAACGAAGATTACCGGAATTTGAGCCGACTCCTGCTCAACAGCTGAGTCGCTATCGCGTTCGGGATGGATGAGGAACGATGAAATTTACAGCTGATCGAGATGCTCTGTTGCGGCCGCTGCAGTTGATTGGCGGTGTCGTCGAGCGGCGCAGCACGCTGCCCGTGTTGGCCAACCTCCTGGTCGAGGTGACTGCGGGTGGAGTTCGGCTATCCGGAACGGACCTGGAGGTTTCTCTGACGGTCTTGATCAGCGCAGTGGCGGTGGAACGCGAGGGTGTGGTGACCATTCCGGCACGCAAGCTCACCGACATCTGCAAGTCGCTGCCAGATGGGGCCTCGGTGACCGTCGAGTCGGAAGACAGCAAGGTGCTGTTGCGATCCGGCCGGAGCCGTTACACGCTGGCCACGCTACCCTTCGGCGACTTTCCGGCATTGGAACAGGAGCAAGCGGGCGGCACTACGATTGAGGTCTCCCGGTTACTGCTGCAAAGCCTGATCAGTCAGGTTAGTTTTTCGATGGCACAGCAGGACGTCCGCTATTTCCTGAATGGCATGTTTCTCGAAGTGTCTCCGGGGCAGATTCGGGTGGTCGCTACGGATGGCCATCGTTTAGCCATGGCATCCGCGGCGGCCCCGATCGACTGCGTCGCGAAGGTGGGGGCGATCCTGCCCAGAAAAGCGGTGCAGGAACTGGGGCGCCTGCTGGCGGAGGACGTTGAGCATGTCCTGATCACGCTGGAGAAAAGTCAGGCCAAGGTAACCTGCGGCGCCTTCAAGCTCGGAACCAAATTGATTGATGGTCGATTCCCAGACTACGAAAAAGTCATTCCCAGGGGACTCGTCAGTTCCGTCATTGCGAATAGAGAAGGCTTGCGCAGCGCCTGCGCGCGTGCGGCGATTCTTTCCAACGAGAAGTACCGTGGCGTTAGAGTCCAGATTTCCGGGGAGGAACTGGTCCTCAAGGCCAATAACCCGGAGCAAGAAGAGGCTGAGGAGGTCATTCCTGTCAGCTTCAACGGCGAGCCGCTGGATATCGGCTTCAACGTGACCTATCTGCAGGATGTTTTGGGTGCCCTGAATACAGAGGATGTCCGTATCAACCTCACGGATGCGAGCAGCAGTGCTGTCATCGAAGGGGTTGGTAATGATCAGGCGCTGTATGTTGTGATGCCCATGCGCTTGTGACGGCGTTGCCGGGCGGGGGCGCGACGCTGTGCGGCTGGTTCGTCTCGCGATAGCGGATCTACGAAACCTTGAGAGCGTCGATATCGAGATCGCGCCTGGAACCAATCTCTTTCACGGCGCAAACGGGGCCGGAAAAACCTCCATATTAGAGTCTCTCTTCTTGCTGTCCCGGGGGCGTTCTTTCAGGTCGCCTCATATTCAGGACGTTGTGAGGCAGGGTGCAGCGTCGTGTTGGGTCAACGCCGATTTAGGAGAAGATCGGGTCGGCAGGCTACGCTTGTCGGCTGGCGTCGACCGTTCTGGGCGGCGAACGCTCAAGGTTGGTGAGGATTCCGTCACCAAGTTGAGTCGAATCGCAGCCCTCCTGCCAGTTCAGCTCATGTCGGGAGACGCATCGACCCTGGTGTTTGGATCCCCGAGCTGGCGTCGGCAATGGATCGATTGGCTGCTGTTCCACGTGGAACCAGAGCTTGGCTCGAGTTTTACCCGCTATGAGCACGCCCTCCGACAGCGGAACAGCCTCCTCCGGCAGGTTCGTGACGAAAAAGCCGAAGCCGCCGCGCTGGTGCCTTGGGAAAGAGTTCTTGGTGAACACGGCCACAAGATCGATGAAGCGCGTAAGCGGCTAGTTGCGTCGCTTTGCCCGCGGGTAAAAGCGCTTCTGGATGCCTTGGGTCAGCCATTCGATCTGCAACTTGATGTTTCTCAGGGCTGGAGCGGCGAACGTGTTCTTGAGGAAGACTTGGCCCATCGTCGAGAGCGGGATGTGGCCCTGGGCCACACTACCAGCGGGGCACATCGCGGAGACTTGCTTATTCGGGTCACCGGTCGGCCGGGTGGTCGGTCTTTGTCGCGCGGTCAAGGCAAGGCTGTCGCGGCGGCAATGATCCTGGCTCAGTTCGATCACCTGCGAGAATGCGGCCGATTTGACGGCGTGCTGCTGATAGACGATTTCAGCGCCGAGTTCGACTCGGACGCGCGGGATCGGTTTGTCGAGGCGCTTGGATCCAGACCCTTTCAGGTTCTTGCCACTGGCGTCGAGGCGCCGGATCGGCCTTCGCGTACGGCTTTCTCGGATAGTGCGTCGTTTCACGTGAAACAGGGGGTTGTCTATCGCGATGGCTGAAACCTGGAACATCACTGATAATGCAGTCAGTCCCCAGCAGAACCCCGGAGAGCCCAGTGTCTGAAGAGACCTATGATTCAAGCGCCATCAAGGTACTGCGTGGTCTCGACGCGGTCCGCAAGCGACCCGGGATGTACATCGGGGATACCGAAGACGGCACGGGATTGCATCACATGGTGCAAGAGCTGGTGGACAATTCCATCGACGAAGCGCTCGCGGGCCACTGCACGCATGTAGATGTGATTATCCATGCAGGCGAGGCGATCACGGTCCGGGACAACGGGCGGGGGATTCCAGTGGATATCCACCCGGAGGAGGGTGTTTCCGCAGCTGAGGTCATCCTGACCACCCTTCACTCCGGCGGCAAATTCGACGACAACACCTACAAGGTCTCTGGTGGGCTGCATGGCGTGGGCGTTTCAGTGGTTAACGCCCTTTCCGAGGAATTCAGGCTTACGGTTCGGCGCGCCGGCAAGGTCTACGGTCAGGTGTACCGACACGGGGTTCCGGTTGCGCCGCTGGCGGAAACTGGAACGACGACGGAGCGCGGCACAGAGTGCTACTTCAGCCCGTCGAGAGACACCTTCAAGTCGGTGGAGTTTCACTACGACATTCTTGCGCGTCGGCTGCGCGAATTGGCCTTTTTGAACTCCGGTGTGGAGATTCGCCTACATGACGAGCGCTCTGATCGATCGGAGACGTTTCATTTCGAAGGTGGGCTGCGAGCGTTTGTCGCTTATCTGAACCAGAACAAGAACGTACTGAACCAGGACTTCCACTTCATCAGCAAAGAACGGCCGGACGGTATCACGGTCGAAGTTGCCC
>CAZVMA010000027.1:10047-14391 GCA_964628545.1 uncultured Pseudomonadales bacterium
CCAGGAACAGGTGTTTCCGTATACGAACAACATTCCCCAGCGCGATGGTGGCACGCATCTGACGGGGTTCCGCACCGCACTTACGAAATGCCTCAATGTCTACATCGAGCGCGAGGGGTTATCCAAAAAGGCTCAGGTGGTGACCAGTGGTGACGACGCCCGCGAGGGTCTGACGGCAGTTGTGTCAGTCAAAGTGCCGGATCCGAAATTTTCTGCACAGACCAAGGACAAGCTCGTCTCGAGTGAGGTCAAGGTGGCGGTGGAGCAGGAGTTCGGCCAGTACTTCTCGCAGTACCTCGATGAGCATCCCCACGACGCTCGCGCTATCGCGATGAAAATGATCGATGCAGCACGTGCGCGCGAAGCCGCCCGAAAGGCGCGAGAAATGACGCGGCGAAAAGGCGCGCTCGACATCGCCGGCTTGCCGGGAAAGCTGGCAGATTGCCAGGAGAAAGACCCGGCGCTTTCCGAGCTTTATCTGGTCGAAGGTGATTCGGCGGGTGGCTCCGCAAAGCAGGGCCGCGATCGACGCACGCAGGCCATCCTGCCGCTGCGCGGAAAGATTCTCAATGTCGAAAAGGCGCGTTTCGACAAGATGATTTCGTCCGCCGAGGTCGGGACGCTGGTCACGGCCCTTGGCTGCGGCATCGGCCGGGAAGAGTTTAACCCGGATAAATTAAGGTACCATCGCGTCATAATCATGACCGATGCGGATGTCGACGGCTCGCACATCAGAACCCTTTTACTCACGTTCTTCTTCCGTCAGATGCCGGAGTTGATCGAGCGCGGGCACATCCTCATCGCCCAGCCGCCGCTCTACAAGGTCAAGAAAGGCAAGCAGGAGCGTTACGTAAAAGACGAGGACGAGCTCGAGGCGTTCGTGCTGCAGCTGGCTCTTCAGGACGCTGATATCCGCATGGACGGCGTGGAAGAGTCCCTGGCCGGAGCGCAGCTCGATCAGCTCACCCAGAACTACGCACGCATATTGCTGCAGCTGGATCGGCGCGAGCGAATCTACCCGCGGCGAATCACCGAACGATTGATCGAGCGCGCAGTCGTTGGCGAAGATCAACTCAAGGACGAGGCGTTCATGACCGCGTGGTGCTCGTCTCTGGAAGCTGATCTCGCGGCAATCGAAGGCGGCGGGGTCTCGGTGACAGTGCAGTTCGATGCTGAGCACCAGTCTTATATCCCGTTGATCAGCATCCGAATTCGGGGCATAACCGAGAACTTCAGGCTTAGCGCCGGTTTTTTCAACGGCGCAGATTATCGGGCCATCGTCGAGCTGGGCACGCAGATCCGGACGAAAATCGCGCCAGGTGATGCCGGACTGATCGTTCGGCGTGGCGAGCGCTCGCGCGCAGTAGGGCAGTTCGGGGGTGCGGTGGAATGGCTGCTCTCAGAGGCCCGACGCGGTCTGGACGTACAGCGCTACAAGGGTCTCGGCGAGATGAATCCAGACCAGCTTTGGCAAACGACAATGGACCCAGCGGTGCGCCGCATGCTGCGCGTGACCATTGAGGACTCGATCGCCGCCGACCAGATGTTTACCACCCTGATGGGGGACCATGTAGACCCACGGCGAGAGTTCATCGAGGCCAATGCGCTCTCGGTGGTCAACCTCGACGTTTAGCGATCGAGGCCAGCATGTCTGTCATGACGGCCCCGGCCGCCTGCTGAACCTGCTTGGTCGACAAGTTCTCCGTTTCGATGGGCGCACTGAACTCGCCCCGGATAAGCCCCGGCTGTTTTGCGAATGCATGCGCGGGCCAGTGTCGGCCAGCGTCGTGGGCGAAGACCACGACGGGGAAACCGGTCGCCGACGCCAGCGCCGACCCACCGGGCTGCAGGTGTACGGGCGCGTCGCTCGATACTCGCGTCCCCTCGGGGAACAGAACCACCCACATGCCGCGGCGCAGGCGATCACCGCCGTCCTGTATCAGCTGTCGCAGTGCCTTGCGGCCATCCGAGCGATCGATGGCGATAGGCCGCAAGGTACTGAATGCCCAGCCGAAGAACGGGATCCAAAGCAGTTCGCGTTTAATCAGGGTGGCCTGTGGGGCAATTACCGTCTGGAGGAATAGTGTTTCCCAGGTGCTTTCATGTCGGGCAAAGACGATGCAGGGCTGGTCAGGCAGCTGCTCGAGGCCGGTGATTTCCCACCGGATGCCGCACGTCAGCTGCAACCAGGCCAGGCTCAGGCGGGTCCAGCAGCCCACGATGAAGGCGAACCGCAGCTTGAAGGGCATCAACCACCCGAAGGCGGTCCCGAGGGTGCCCCATACAATTGTGATGAGGGCATAACCCACATAGAAAATAGTCGCTCGAATCAAGTTCAAGAATCTCTCCGAAGCGCGTGTGCGACCGCCGCAGCCAGGTCATCGTGCACGTCATTAAAGCCAAGCGCGCGCGCTTCAGCCTCCGAATTGAGACCACGCCCGGTTCGGACAAGAATCGGCCGGCACCCTGCGCTTCGCGCTGCCAGCAGATCTCGAAGCGCGTCGCCGATGGCGATGGTATCTTTCGGCGCTACGCCTGCCTCGGCCATGGCCCGCTCAAGCAACCCTGGCCTCGGCTTCCGACAAGCGCAGCCGTCCTCGGGCACGTGCGGGCAGAAATAGATACCGGCAATAGTCCCTCCTAATGCCTGTACCCGCGCGCGCATCGCGTCATGAATCTCTTGCAGCTTGACGGTGATCAGCTCGCGGCCGATTCCGGATTGATTGGTACACACTGCGACTGAATACCCCGCCCCCGACAATCGCGCGATGGCTTCCAGCGCTCCGGGAAGCGGGCGCCATTCTCGAAGGTCCTTGATGAAATCGTCGGAGTCGGCGTTGATCACGCCATCCCGATCGAGGATAAACAGCTTGGCCAAGCGCTGCGCCACGAGGAGGTTAGAATCACGTGGACGACAGGGTATCGGTGAAGCCGTATGAATGAAATACGCTGTGATTGGTGCGGCGCCGATCCGGATTACGTCGCCTACCACGATCGCGAATGGGGCTACCCCAACCGCGACCCGCGGTCGCTGTTCGAGGCACTGTCGCTCGAGGTCCTGCAAACCGGCCTAAGCTGGTTGACGGTGCTGAAAAAGCGCGAGCGCCTGCGCGAAGTCCTGCGGAATTTCGAATCCTCACGACTCGCGCAATGTGGCGAATCAGACGTCGAACGATGGCTGCAGGACCCCGGCATTATTCGGCATCGGAAGAAGCTGCTCGCGATTATCGCCAACGCACAGGCGTGTGAGCGCTTGCCAACTGATTTTGCAACCTGGATTTGGAGCCGGGTGGCGAACATACCCAGCACACTACCCAGGCACACGATCGCGGATGTTCCCGCCTCCACTCCAGCCGCGCTTGTCTTGGCGACCGACCTGAAAACGGCAGGGTTCACCTGGATCGGACCCACCACGGTGTATGCGTTCATGCAGGGCGTCGGCATCGTGAACGATCATCTGATCACGTGTTTCAGGCACGTGGAGTGCGATCGAGTTGGGCGCTGAGCCAGAACAGGCGTCCCCCGTCCGACCACCAGCGCGCATATGGTTTCTGCTGGCGCTGGCGCGCGCGCTGGGTTATCTGCTCGGCGTCGTGGCGTCATGGCTACCGCTCCGCGCGACACATGTGACCCGGGCCAACATCGCGATGTGTTTCCCTGAGCTCGGTCGCGCGGCGCAGGCGCGCCTGACTCGACATAGCCTGATCCACACCAGTCAACTGTTGTTCGAGCTGCCCTTGGTCTTTTCATTACCAGAGCATGACGTTCGCCGAATGGTGATCGAATTCTCGGGTAAAAATTGGCTTCTCGACGCGCAAGCAAGTGGCTCCGGGGTGTTGCTGCTTGTGCCCCACATCGGCAACTGGGAGTTGTTCTCGCAGCACCTCGGCCCGGCCGGCGTGACCGCACTCTATAAACCGCGCAGGTGGCCTCTGCTAGACGCGCGGTTGCGGGCGCGGCGGGCGCGACGCGGCGCCCGGTTGTTTGCGGCTGATCGCCGCGGCGTACGGTCGGTGCTGCAGACCCTGAAGCGCGGTGGTCTGGTCGCCCTGTTGCCGGATCAGGTGCCCGAACCAGCAGCGGGCATCCTCGCGGATTTCTTCCGTCGGCCGGCACTGACCATGGTGCTGCCCGCCCGTCTTGCGGCCGCGACAGGGTGCCGGGTAGCGCTTGCCAGCGCGATTCGGTGCGAAGGCGGCTTTCGACTGGAAATCACGCCGTTGCCTTTCTTGGAGACGACGGTCGAGGTTGCATCGGCAACAGCTGCCCTCAACCACGCTGTGGAGCACCTGGTCCGACGCTATCCGGCCCAGTACCAGTGGGAGTACAAGCGCTTTAAGCGCC
>CAZVMA010000028.1:0-7722 GCA_964628545.1 uncultured Pseudomonadales bacterium
TCGATCGGCCGGTAGGTCACCTTGATCGGCAGTCCGGTGCGGGCCTGCAGGCCGATCTGGTGCACAAAATGGCGCATCATCGTCTCGTGGGCGAGCGCGGCCTCGATCTTCGCGTCCAGCGTGTCGGTGATGTCCACCACGGTGGTTACCTCGGTCAGCCGCCGCGCGAAATACCAGCGCTCATACACGCCGTGCGGCGCCAGGCCCGCCGCGAGGTGCTCTGGGTGGTGCTTATCGAACTGCGCGGTCCAGAAGCTCTCGTCCACGGCGGCCGCGATGCGCAGGTGGTCCTGATTGTCTTCGTGGTACGCGCCAAAAGGGTCGAAAGTGAATACCGCATACGGGCGCACGCGGCGGATGTGGTAGATGAACTGCTCGCGCAGCACGGTCTCGCGCGCGTCGCCGAGCTGATCGGTCTGCCACCCCAGATTGATGATCTCGGTGATGCCGAGGTGCCGTGCCGCGTGTACCAGCTCGTCAGCGTTGCGGCGCAGGGTGGTGGCGGGGTCGAGCCCCACCGAGTCGTAGCGGTCGTCGGTCACGCGAAGCAGCACCACGTGTGCGCCGGCGTCGGTCATGCGTCGCAGCGTGCCGCCGCAGAACAGCGCCGCGTCGTCTGCGTGAGGCGAAACGAACAGCACGGTGCGACCCGCGCCGGGCAGGCGCAGAGGGCTATCGATCCCCTCCACCGGCTCGCTCATGATCCGACTGCGCTAGGCCCTGCGGCAGGGGCCGGCGCGGCGGCAGGATCCGGTTCGGTTGACGCTGCACCGAGCGCACCCGATTGCCGCTTCCAGAGGGCCCAGATGGCGTCCTGGGTATTGACGATCCGCGCGCGCAGGCCGGGTGCCGTGCTGCTGGATGCCACCCCCAGCAGGGCGAGAGCAAAGCCGTACTGCACGCGCAATTCCAGCTCGTCCATGTTCAGTTTGCCGTAGACCCACTCCAGCAGGCAGCCGAAGAACAGGTGCTCCAGAATCATGGAGAACGCGTTCGGTTCGACGGTTTCGTCCAGCAGCCCGGCGGCGCGTGCGTCGGCAACAAGCGAACACCAGATGGCGTGGCTCGAACCGCTGAACATCGACCGGAACTCGGTACCGCCGTCGTTGTAGATCGAGAACAGTAAAGCTCGATAGAACCCCGGATCGCCCTGGTAGCGCGCCGTTGCGATGGTGACCGCATGGAACAGCGCATCAACAGGGTTCGCGCGCAGCTGCTCCAGCTGGCCGCGGTAATCCTGCATCTCGATCTCGAGAATGGCGATCATGATCGCCTGCTTGGAGCCAAACAGGTTGTAGGGCGTGGCAATGCTGACGCCGGCTCGCTCGGCCAGCGCACGCATCGAGAAGCCGGCCGAACCTGAGGACTGCATGAGCGATCGGGCGGCGTCCATGATGGCGTGCCGACGCTGGTTTTTCGCCTGTTCGCGGGTTGCCATATGTGTCCGTCAACATCCTATGGTCCTAGTCTGGCCTAATTCTCAATGCACAGAAACCCTTCGCAGGTGTTGCTCCGAGACGCTATCCTCGCGGTCTTCGGCGTGTCGTCCGACGCGCGCGAACGAGGGAACGCACGTGACGTTATCGGAAGCGGAGATCAACGCGCGCATCAGCGCGCAGTTCGAGCAGGTTGCGGGGATCATTGAAGATCTTTCGGCGCCGGTTTTTGCGCGCTATTTCGCGGCTGACCCGGCGGCAGCGCAACTCATGGCGCACATGGACCACCTGACGCGGGGGCGCATGCTGAACGAGGTGCTGCGCCTGCTGATGAGCTGGGATACCGCATCCGACGGGCCGTATCTGGATTTTGAGGTGCGCAACCACCAGTGGGCGTACCGCGTCGAGCCCGGCATGTATCGCGCGCTGTTCGTGGCGGTGCGCGACACGGTAGCCGACGTGCTGGGCCCGGCGTGGCAACCCGGCATGGCGCGGGACTGGGACGATCGCATCAGCCTGCTTGCGGCAGAGATTGCCGCACGGGCTGACTGAGTCACAGGCTTGGCCGCCGCGCCTGGTCGCGCCTTGGCGCGACCGGTGCACCTCAGAAACGGCGCCCCTGGGCGATCAAAGCGGGTGCAGCTGCACCGGCAGGTCGGCAATGCCGCGGATGAAGTTGTTCGGTACCCGCAGCACAGGTCCGACGACTTCCACCTGACGAAAACGCTTCTGGATTTCCTCCCACAGGATACGCAGCTGCATCTCGGCCAGCCGGTTGCCCATGCAGCGGTGGATGCCAAAGCCGAATGACACGTGACTGCGCGCATTTGGTCGATCGATGATCAGCCGGTCGGCGTTCGGGAACACGCTTTCGTCGCGATTGGCCGATAGATACCACATGACGACCTTCTCGCCCGCCCGGATCGTCTTGCCGCCGAGCTCGGTGTCGGCGAAGGGCGTGCGGCGCATGTGAATCACCGGGGTCTGCCAGCGGATCATCTCGGAGATCATGTTTGGAATCAGTTTTGGCTGCTCGCGCAGCTTCTGGTACTCGTCTGGAAACTGGTTCAGCGCCAGCACGCCGCCGCTGATGGAGTTCCGGGTGGTGTCGTTGCCCCCGACGATCAGCAGCATGATGTTGCCGACGAATTCCGTGGGCCGACTCATCATGTCTCGCGTTGACGGTCCGTGCGCCAGCATCGAGATCAGATCGTTGCCCGGCGCCTTGCTGGCCCGCTCCCGCCACAGGTTGGCGAACGTGTTGGCGCAGTCGGCGAAAGCGCTCGCCCGCTCGGCTTCCGAAAGGCCGGCCTCGCCCATGATCTGCGGCGACGACGTGGTCACGTCCGACCAATGGATCAGCTTGCGGCGATCCGCGTAGGGGAAATCGAACAGCGTCGCCAGCATGCGTGCGGTCAGCTCGATCGAGACCTGATCGACCCAGTTAAAGGTCTCCCCGATCGGCAGGTTGTCGAGAATGTCGACCACGCGCGTCCGGATCAGGGGTTCCAGCAGGGCCAGGTTGGTCGGTGCCACCGATGGCGCCACAGTCTTGCGCTGCTCATCGTGTTTCGGCTGGTCCATCGCGATGAAGTTGTCCAGCCGCACCTCGGGGTTCGTTTCCAGATCGGCGATCGTGATGCCGCCGATCTCGGACGAGAACAGGTCGTGTCGGCTATCCACCGTCTTCACGTCCTCGAAGCGGGTGATCGACCAGTACGGCCCCGCTTCGCCGTTCGCGCAGAAGTGCACCGGATCTTCCGCGCGCAGGCGGGCGAACAGCGGCAGCACCGTGTCGGAGGCGTAATAGGCGGCACGGCTGACGTCGATCTCGGCCAGCGGCACGGACATGGGATCCGGTGCGCTGAGTGCGTTGCCCTGGCTGCGCGCCGCGCGATCGACGATGGCGTTCATGGTGCTCCCCTACACCCGGATTGACGAGCCGATCATAACGCGCGGGCGGATGGTGGGGTAGTTGCACATCCGGGCCCGCAGCGCGCGTGATAATCTTGCTGTTTCGCAGTCGTCGGAACCTGCGCGCGTGCAGGCAGGCCGCAAGCCGGTCCGGCGTCAAGAGGTTTGGGGGAGCAAGATGGTTCGAGGCATTTCCGCTGGCGTGTCTGCCGGCTGGCCGGCCAGCATGACAGTGCAGGCGCTGGTAGCGGGTCGGCCCAGCGCCGCCGCAGAGCTGGTCGTGCTGCTGCTAGCGGTACTGCTTGGCGCCCTACCCAGCCTCGCGCTCGCCAGTGCGCCTGAACCCGTGGCGCTGCCTGTTACGCAGGCGACCGTGATTCGCCCGGTTGCGGTCTTTGACGGTGTTGCTGCGTTCATCCCGGATCGGGCCGTCGTGGTGCGCGGTGATCGTATCGTTGCGGTGCAGTCGGCAGCCGACCCGCTACCGACCGGCGCCCGTGAGATCGATGGCGGAAACGGGTTCCTGCTGCCAGGTCTGTGGGACGCGCACGTGCACTACGACTTCGTGCCGGGTCTCGATCATCGCGCCATGTCGACCCTGTTCCTGATCAACGGTGTCACCAGCGTGCGCGACACCGGCGGACACCTCGAGGCGCTGGCCGAGGCGCGCGCGGCAGCGGCGCCGGCTGATGCGGCCGCGCCGCGTTTGTTTGTCGCGGGGCCGCTGCTGGACGCCGAGAATCGGGTTTACGCCGGCTCGGCGCCTGGATTCCCCGACATTGCGGACGGCCTGACCCGGGCTACCGCCGAGCGCGCCATCGATGCGCTGGCCGCGGCCGACGTCGATCTGATCAAGACCTACGAGCTGGTCGATCCCGCGCTGTTCCAGGTGTTGATCGATCGGGCCGCTCACCACGGGCTGCCGGTGACGGCGCACATTCCGCTCAGCATGGACGGACTGGATGTCGCTGCGTCTGGCATTCGCGGCATGGAGCATCTGCGCAACCTCGAGCTGGCATGTTCGCGCGACCACGCCGAGCTGTTGACGGAGCGCCAGCGCATGCTGCGGAACCCGTCGGGCGTGCCCGGCTGGCAGCTGCGGCGCGACATCCATGCTGCACAGCGCCTGCGTGCGTTTGCCAGCGAAGCGCTGCGCGAGCCTCGTCGCCGCCCTCGCAAAGCATGGCGTGTTCCAGACGCCCACCCTCACCATCACCTCGGCCGACGTGGCGCGCCTGCCGGCGCAGCCAGCCTATCGCGACACGTTTGACCTGCTGCCTGAGGTCGTGCGCGAAGCCTGGCACCGCGAGGCTGAGCGGCGCCTGTCGGCACCGCCGGCGACACTGGCAGAGGCGCATACGCGCTGGGCCGTCGCCATGGTGCCGCGCCTGTACGCGGCGGGCGTACCGATCATGGCGGGCACCGACACCCCTATCGGCCTGCTGACGCCGGGTTTCAGCCTGCACGAAGAGCTGCGCATGCTGGTTGAGGCCGGCATGCCGCCGGCGGCAGTGCTGGTGGCGGCTACCCGGCGCCCGGCGGAGTTTCTGGGCCGCGAGGACGATCTGGGCACCATCGAGCCCGGCCGGCTCGCGGACCTGGTGCTGCTCGCGGCGAATCCGCTAACTGATATCCGCAACACGCGCAGTATCGAGGCCGTGATGCGCGGCGGTCGTCTGTTCGACCGGGCTGCGCTCGACGCGCTGGCGGCGGCGTTGCGCGCACCGGTTTCTTCCCGGTGAGGGCGGCGCCGGGAAGGGCGGCCGGCATTCGCGGCAACGGACCGCTTGCCTGGTACATCGCCAGCACCGCTTTTTTCTTGGTGCCGGGCGGTATCCAGATGGTGCTGCACCCCTGGCTTGTCGCGGTTTACTTGAACGAGTCGGCGTCCAATCTCGGGCTGCTGCAGATGGCCGGTCAGCTGCCCATGGTGCTGCTGATTCTCTGGGGCGGGCTGCTGGGCGATCGGGTCGACCAACGTCGGCTGCTGATCGGCCTGCAGTGCGCGATGGCGGTGCCGCCGCTGGTCATGGCGGCGCTCGTTCAGGCGGATCTGCTCGTCTACGGCGCGCTGCTCGCCTGGGCCTTCACGGGCGGGGTGCTGGGTGCCTTCGCGCAGCCGGCTCGGGATGCACTGCTGAACCGCGTGGCCGGGCGCGATATTCAGCGGGTGGTGACGCTCGCGATCGGCGTGCAGTTCGGCGTGCAGATTCTGGGTTTTGGCCTCGGTTCCCTGGCCGAGACCACAGGTGCGGCGCCGCTTATGATCTGCCAGACGCTGCTGATGCTGGTCGCGGTGCTGGCGACGCGCCAGATTCCGCCCCAGCAGCCGGGGGCACCGTCGGCCCGCGGCTCGGCGCTGAAGGACATTGCCGAAGGTTTGGCCATCGTCTGGCAGTCGTCCACCATCCGTCCGGCAATCCTCATCACCTTCGCGGTGGGCGTGTTTTTTGCGGGCGCGTACATGGTGATCCTGCCGTTCATGGTGCGTGACCTCTACGGCGGCAGCGCCGGCGGCATTGCCCTGGTGTTCGGCGCCAACATGCTGGGCACCTGCACGACGATCTTCTTCCTGATGCGCCGCGGCGGGCTTGCGCGTCCGGGCCGCGCGATGATCATCGGCAGCTCGATCAGCCTGACCGTCTTGTCGCTGCTGATGCTCGAGCTGCCCGCCTGGGCGTTCTATCTCGTCGTGTATATCTGGGGGCTGTGCGGCGGCGTCAGCATGACCATGTCGCGTGCCATCGTGCAGGAGGCCTCACCGGAATCGCACCGCGCGCGGGTGCTGTCCGTGTACTCGCTGGGCATGATGGGCGGTATGCCGCTGGGGTCGATCGTCCAGGGGGCGTGCGTCGACGCGTTTGGCGCGCGTGCGGCGGTGCTGCTGCCGGTGGTGGGCATGGCCATTGTCGTCGTGCTGATCGTCACCCGCACCCGCCTGTGGTCGGTGCGACGCGGCGCGATAGATGCCGCATGACTATAATCGCGCGACTGTTTCGGTCGACCCGGGCTGCGCGGCAGACCTGAACCGGGCCGACTGACCCTGAACGAACCCGCCTGTCACTCGTTTATCCGCCACCGCGCGGTCACCCGTCAGAGGACACACCATGACCCAGCTTCAGCTCACCAACGACCAGCTGCTCGCGACCACGCGCGCGGTGCGCAAGCGGCTCGATTTCGATCGCCCGGTACCGCGCAGCGTGATCGAGGACTGTATGCATTTCGCCCTGCAGGCGCCGAGCGGCTCCAACGCGCAAGGGTGGCACTTCGTGTTCGTCACCGACGCGGACAAGCGCGCGGCGATTGCCGAGCTGTACCGTCAGGCGTTCGCCGGTTACGCGCAAAGCCCCATGTCAGCCGCCGCCCAGCACGCTGACGACCCGAGCATGCACGACACCCAGGCGCGGGTCATGGACTCCGCCCAGTACCTGGCGGACAACCTGCATCGCGCGCCGGTGTTTTTCATTCCTTGCTACGCGGGTCGCGTCGACGGCCTGTCGGGCGAGGGCAGCAACGTCGCCCACGCCAGCGTGTTCGGCTCCATCATCCCTGCTGCCTGGAGCTTCATGCTGGCGGCGCGGGCGCGCGGTCTCGGCACCTGCTGGACGACGCTGCACCTGATGCACGAACGCCGCATTGCCGAGATCATCGGTATCCCCTTCGACGCCATCACCCAGGTCGCGTTGATTCCCGTGGCCTACACCAAGGGCACCGATTTCCGGGAAGCGCCGCGCAAGGCGATGGACGATGTACTGCATTTCGACACCTGGTAACCGCCTCGAGAGGTCGAAATCGAGCCAGGACAGGAGCACAGCCACATGACCGATCACGTTCGATTATCTGTTGCGGACGGTATCGGGACGATCACCATTGATCGCCCTGACAAGCGCAACGCCATGACCTACGCCATGCTGGGAACGTTCATCGAAACGCTTCGGCGTGTGGGTGACGACCCCGATATTCGCGTGGTCATACTCACCGGCGTTCCGGGCGCGTTCTGCGCCGGCACCGACCTGGCCGATCTGGCAACCGTGCCGGGCGGCCAGCGCGGACTGCGGGGCTCGGCTTCGGAGCGCGGCCGCTGGTGGCCCATCGTCGAGTGCCCGCGCCCCGTGATCTGCGCCATCGACGGGCCTGCTTACGGCATGGGCGCCGAGTTCACCTCGCAATGCGATATTCGGATTGCCACACCGAATGCGCGGTTTGCCTGGAACTTTGCCCATCGTGGTCTGGTTCCGGACACCGGAGCCGGCAGCTGGCTGCTGCCCCGCCTGATTGGCCCCGCGCGTGCGCTGAAGCTGCTGTACACCGGTGCGCCGGTGTCCGCGGAGGAGGCGCTTGCGATGGGCTATGTCGACGAGTTGGTTGCGCC
>CAZVMA010000028.1:7732-8777 GCA_964628545.1 uncultured Pseudomonadales bacterium
CCCGAGGCGCTTGCTGACCGGGCGCTGGCGCTTGCGCGCGCCATCCTGAAAGGCTCGCCGTTCTCCCACGCCCGCATCAAGTCGCTGGTTTACGAGGGGCTGGGCGCCGAGGTCGATGCGCACATGGCGCGCCACACGGCGGCGCTCGCGGAGTGTTTCGCCAGTGCGGATCACCAGGAGGGGGTCGCGTCGTTCCTTGAGCGCCGCGAGGCGCGCTTCACCGGCCGCTAGCAAAGCCCGCTGCCGGCGCCACCGATCGGTAACCCCGCATGTCGAAGTGCTGGGGTCCGGGGCACCATGCCGACCGCCTGCGAAAGCCTTCGGCAAGCGGTCGGGAGCACGTCATGGTCGGTTGCAATCTTGGTCGTCCCGGCGAGCGCCGTCTGGGATGGCGCCATTCCGCGGCAGGCGTGGCCGCACTGCTGGCGGCAGCGCTGTCCGGCTGCGCCAGCACGCCGCGGGTGGATGTCGTCAGCGACCCGGGTCTGGTTCCGGGTCGGCATGCGACCTACCGCTTCCATGAGCCGCTGCACACCGATCGGGATACCGGTGAGGGCACGGTGCTGAGCCAGCGGCTGCGGTCGCTTGCGGCCCGCGAACTGGCCGCGCGCGGTTGTCGCCGCGTCGATGGTGACGCCGATTTAGAGGTCAACTTCTTCACCGAGATGGAGCGCCGCTTCGAGTCCGTGCCGGATGACGACTGGGGCTTTCACTACGGCTACTGGAACTATCCGTTCGGTTACTGGGCCGGCTATCGAGAGCTGCGCATCCGCGACTACTCGGTCGGCACGCTGCACCTGGATGTGGTCGACGTCGCCGGTCGCCAGCTGGTGTGGGAAGCCGCTGCGGCTGATCGGGTCACCAGCGCGTTCGAGTACGATGACGCGGATATCGCGCGTGCGGTAGCGCGCATGTTTGCGGACTTTCCCGCGTGTAGCGGCAACTGAATCGCGGTGAAGTCGGGTCGCGGGCGGGCGTCGCCTGACCCGCCCGGGCGCATGTGCGCAGCTCAGTCAGTCGTTGCGTTGTGCCTCGGCCGCCGCCC
>CAZVMA010000028.1:8796-14105 GCA_964628545.1 uncultured Pseudomonadales bacterium
GATATAGCGCTCGCCCAGTACGCCGCCGGTGGTCTCGCCCCCCGCGAACAAACCGCGAATGGGCTGGTCGCGCGCGTCCAGCACCTGTGCATTGTGGTCGATGCGCAGGCCGGTGCTGGTCAGGCAGATGATTGCCGCGCGAATCTCTACGGCGTGGAAGGGGCCGGTGCGAATCGGCCGCATGTCGGCCGCGTCCTTGAAAAACATGCTGTCATGTCCGACATCGCAGTCTTCGTTGTAGCGCGCGACCGTGGCGGCCAGGGCGCCGGGGCGAATGCCGCAACGCTGCGCGAGCGCGTCCAGCGAGTCGGCGCGGATCACCTTGCCGGCGCGCACCTGCGCCTCCAGCACGTCGGCAACCCAGTTCAGCGGCAGCACGCCAGCGGCGAAGGCATCTGCAAAACGCGGCAGCGGACGTGCCGCCTGCCGGGCCGCCTCGTCGAAGATGGCAAAGCAGGAGCCTCCGGTCTGCGCCTGCACCACGCCGGACATCACCGCGTATTCCGCGGTTTCCTTCACGAACCGCCGCCCTTCCCGGTTCACGTAGACCAGCCAGCCGGGCACGAACACCTCCAGCACCTTGTGGAAGTTCGGGGTGGTCAGCAGCAGCCCGCGATTGTGCCCGACGATGTCGGCGCCAGCTTCGCTGCCGAGCGCGAGCCCGTCACCCAGGCAGTGCCGGCTGCCGATGTACCAGCCCCAGTCGCCGGTCGCGGCGGCATCCGGATAGTGCTGATGCAGCAGATAGGGGTTGGCGCCGAAGCCGCCGGTGGTGACCACGACGGCGCCAGCTCGCACTTCGTCGGTGCCGGCCTGGATGCCGACGACGCGACCGTCGGCTTCGGTGAGCAGGCGTGTTACGCGCGTGTTCAGGGCGACGTCGATGGCGCGCGCAGACACGGCCTGATCCAGCTGCGCGGCGATGGCGGCGCCGTTGCCGTGGGCGGCGTGACCGCGCGGGATGCTCTCAACCCCGGACGCGTAGAGATCTTCCGGCCGGAACTCGACGCCCAGTGACTGCAGCCACGCCAGACCATCCGCTGCCTGGTCGCACAGGGTACGCGCCAGCGAGGCCTCGACTCGGTACTGGTTCAGCGTCATGTAGTACTCGAACAGCGCATCCGGGTGGTCGTCGAAGCCGCGTGCCCGCTGTACCGCCGTGCCGGCGGCGTAGTAGACCCCGCCGGAAAGCGATGTCGAGCCGCCGAGCCGGGTATCCGCGTCGACGAGCAGCACGCGTGCGCGGGCATCCGCCGCCATGATGGCTGCCGACATGCCGGCGCCGCCGCCGCCCACCACGATGACGTCGTAATCCCGTACGCTCATGTTCGCCTCCCCCAGTGTCCCCCCAGTATCCTCGCAGGCGCCCTTGAAACGCCTCCCGAGCCCGGCCCGGTCAGTCGTCTGCGGGCGGCATGACCGCAGCCTCGAGAACGGCGGAGGGACGGCCCAGCGCCGCGCGCGCGAGCGCCGCGAGCCGAACCCCGCTCGGTGCCGGGCCATCAAGCAGCGGGCGCGCAACCGCGTCCAGCCCGTTCTTGGCGCCCGCTTTGCGCAGTTCCCGGTCGAGATCCCGGAACAGCGTAACCGCGCGAGCGGTGTCGGCGCCCGCAGATGGCGAGCGCAGCCGACCGTTGTCTTCCGCTGCCCGTGACGCCATCCCCGCCAGCGTGCGGCGTGCGCGGCTGTCGCTGATGGTGCCGGTGCGGCGCAGGATCTCGATGCTGTAGAACTCTGCGAGCCCTTCGACAATCCAGTCGTTGCCGGGCAGCGCCTCGCTGGCGGTGCCGACGTGCACCAGCTCGTGAATGGGCGTGCTCGAGCCGTCGGCGCTGATCAGCGGTCGCTCCGCGTGCAGGTACAGTGAGCCCGGGCCGGACAGGCCGCCGCGCCACATGGGGTCGCCCGCGTTGATGATCAGCAGTCGCTCGGGAAAACTTGGCAGCAGATCGACCATCGTCGGCAGGTTCCAGCGCAACAGCGCGAGAAAATCCTGGCTGCGCAATCGTTCACCGCTGGGACCGGCGACGGTGACCTTGCGCTTGGCGATGGTGTCGCGGCGAATGCCGAGCTTGCCGCCGATCATCCAGCCGGTGGGCCGGACGAAGCGGCGCTCGCCGGCCGGCAGACGCACCGGTTCGCGCACCGAGCCGTAGCGCGTCTCGAACCGCCAGCCCTTCGGTCCACGCAGAATGATGGATGAGCGGGAGACCTCGCGCTCGCGCGTCGAGACGTGCGCGGACGGGAACAGATGGTCGAGCCGCATCAGGGCCCAGTCGCGGGTCATGCGCGCGTCGAACCGATCGCCGCGGGCTCGATCAACCCGCACTCGCCAGACCAGTCGCCCGCCCGTGGCCGGCACCGTCCAGCGCACGCGTCCGCCGCTGCGAATCACCGTGCCGTCGCCGCCGAAATCGAACGTGCGGCCCTCCGGTGCGTTCAGGTCGAGCCATTCCAGTTCGCCCTCGCCCTGGGTGACGGTCATGGACGCGTCGGCGAAGCCCTGGTCGGGCCGAAAGGTGGCGTCGTAGCGAATGGCGTAGCTTTCGGCCGCCAGTACCGCGCCGGACCATAGCGCCGGCAGGCACGCAGCGATGACAGCGGCCGCGCCGAGAGCCCTGCAGAGCGCCCTGCAGAAGGCGGTCGGCAGCCTTGTCGCACCTGCGGTCGTGCGCTCATCAATCGTGGCAGAACCGTAATGGCAAGGTGAGGGCATATGGTTCACGCGCGCCAGTAGCTCGGGGAAAACAGAACCAGCACTGTAAGCAATTCCAGGCGCCCGAGCAGCATGGCAAAGGTCAACACCCATTTAGCGGCGTCGGGTAGACTGCCAAAATTGCCGGCCGGTCCGATGATCGGTCCGACACCGGGGCCGACGTTCATCAGCGAGGTTGCCGCCGCCGACAGCGCGGTGTCCAGATCGGGCCCCATCGCCGCTAGCGCCATGGTGACGCCGATCACGGTCAGGCCGGCGGCGAACGCGAATGCGACGAACGCGCTCAGGATATCGTCGTCGACCCGGCGGCCGGCCAGTTTCACCACAAAGATACCGCGTGGGTGAATCAGGCGGCGGATCTGTACGCTCAGATACCGAAAGGCGATCTGGATGCGGAAAATCTTCACGCCGCCGCTCGTCGAGCCGGAGCAGCCGCCCATAAAGGTCAGGAAGAAAAACAGGCCGACGAAGAACGGCCCCCACTGCAGGTAGTCGGTGCTGGCGAAACCGGTGGTGGTGATCACCGACACCACGTTGAAGGTCACCGCGGTGACCGCGCCGGGAACGGCCTCGCCCGCCAGCACCCGTAGCAGGGTCCCCGCCAGGCAGATGGCGACGACGATCCACAGAAAGGTGCGGACCTGCTCGTCCCGGTAGATGGCGAGCGGACCGTGGCGGATGCCCAGATAGTAGGTCATGAACGGCAGCGCGCCCGCGATCATGAACACGATCCCCACCCAGTGGATGACGACGGAGTCGAACTTGCCGAAGGAGGCGTCAGAGGTGGAAAAGCCGCCGGTGGCGATCGTGGCCATGGCGTGGTTCACAGCGTCGAAAACGGTCATGCCGGCCAGCCAGTAGGCAGCCGCGCAGATCACCGACAGCGTCAGGTAGATCAGCCCGATGGTTTTCGCGATCGAGCGGGTGTGCGGTAGCGCCTTGTCGGTCCAGTCGGACGACTCGGAGCGGAACAGGCGCATGCCGCCAACGCCGACCAGCGGCAGGATGGCGATGGCCATCAGGGTGAAGCCCAGGCCGCCGATCCAGTTCAGCATCGAGCGCCAGAGCAGGAACGCGGGGCTCATGCCGTCCAGACCGGAGAACACCGTCGAGCCGGTGGTGGTGAGACCGGACATGGCCTCGAAGAAGGCGTCCGTTACGGAAACGCCTTCGTGCAGCAGGATTGGGACGGAGCTGGCGGTCGCGCCAGTCAGCCAGACGGCGACCGTGGTGAGCAGGGCTTCACGCGGCTGAATCTGCAGCTGCGTGCCGCGGCTGCCGAGCAGCAAACCGGCGCCGACAAGACCGCACAGACAGGCGCCGGCGACGAACGGCTGCCAATCGCGTTCGGGGGTCTCCCACGCGAGCAGGGCCGGAATCAGCATGAGGGCGGCCATGAGCAGCATGACCGTACCGTTGACGAGACCAATGACGGCGAGTTTCAACCGGCCGGCCTTTGCAGGGTGCAAGGCGCGGCAGTCTACACCCGCCGGCTGCGTGGTTCACGAGGATATGCGATCCTTCGCCCCCCGTTCACGCGGACCTCGCAGTACGCGGTCCCTACATCAGGAGGTTATGCAGGCCATGTCCGACCGTCTCCAGTTTTACATCGATGGGCAGTGGGTTGACCCGATCGGCACAGGCACGCTCGACGTGATCAATCCCGCCACCGAGGAATCCATCGGCCGCATTGCCATGGGCAATGCCGAGGACGTGAACCGGGCAGTCGCTGCCGCCCGGCGCGCGTTCGAAACGTTCTCGCGCACCACCCGCGAAGAGCGCATCGCGCTGCTCGAGCGCATCATCGAGGTCTACAAGACCCGTCTGCCCGATCTGGCGTCGGCGATCTCCGACGAAATGGGCGCGCCCCTGAAGCTTGCGGGTGCCGCGCAGGCGCCGTCCGGCCTTGGCCACTTCATGAGCACCCTGGACGTGCTCCGCCGCTATGAATTCGAGGAAGACATCGGCTCGAGCCGCGTCATCCGCGAGCCGATCGGCGTCTGCGGGCTGATTACGCCCTGGAACTGGCCGATCAACCAGATCGCCTGCAAGGTGGCCCCGGCGCTTGCGGTCGGCTGCACCATGGTGCTGAAGCCCTCGGAAGTGGCGCCGTTCAACGCCATGATCTTCGCCGAGATCCTGCACGAGGCCGGCGTGCCGGCGGGCGTCTTCAACCTCGTCAACGGCGATGGCCCGAGCGTCGGCGCCGTGCTGTCCAGCCACCCGGATGTCGACATGATGTCGTTCACCGGCTCGACCCGCGCCGGTATCGAAGTGGCGCGCAATGCCGCGAGCACGGTCAAGCGCGTCGCGCAGGAGCTGGGCGGCAAGTCGGCCAACATCATTCTGGACGACGCCGAGTTTCCGAAAGCCGTCGCGCGCGATGTGTTTGGCATGTGCATGAACTCCGGCCAGTCCTGCAACGCGCCCACGCGCATGCTGGTGCCGAACGCGCGCATGGATGAAGCCGCCGCGATCGCGAAGGCCGCGGCCGCTCAGATCAAGGTGGGTGACCCGCGCGCAGCCGATACGGTGATTGGTCCGGTGGTTTCGGGCGTGCAGTACGAGAAGATCCAGAAGCTGATCGAGCAGG
>CAZVMA010000029.1:0-14020 GCA_964628545.1 uncultured Pseudomonadales bacterium
GTGGTCGAGATCGCGCAGATGCTGGGCAACCGCCGGGTCGATGGCAATCTCGGTCAGGGGCACCTGGACGGCTGCCGCAAGCTGATGCGCGCTGGTTCGGGTATGCGTCGAGGTGCCGGGCCCCGGCAGGGTGACCGGACACAGGTCGGTGGCGGGTCGCTCGATTCGGGCCAGGGCCTCGAGGCACACGAGGAACGCAAGCGTGCTGTCCAGACCGCCGGACAGGCCGATGACCAGACGGTGACTGCCGGTGGCGAGCAGTCGTCGCGCCAGCCCGGTGGACTGGATCGCCAGGATTTCCGCGGCGCGGGCGTCAAACTGGCTCTCGTCGGCCGGCACGAACGGCTGTCGTTCGACGGTGCGGCGCAGGTCCGCAAGCGGCTGCGGACGGCTGCCGGTAACCGTCATCGGCCGCGCGGCTGCCGGCGGTCGGTCGGCACTGCCGAAGGTGGTGTTGCGCAGGCGATCGTGGCGCAGGCGCTCGATGTCGAAGTCGACGGTCAAAGCCGCGCCGGCAAAGCCGAAACGGGTGGACTCACCGAGATGGATGCCGTTCTCGGCGGCGAGCAGGTGTCCGCCGAAGACGACGTCCTTGGTCGACTCGAAGGCGCCGCTGCCCGCGTACAGATAGCCGCAGATGCCGCGCGCGCTGGTCATCCGCACCAGATCACGCCGGTAGTCGGCTTTCGCGACCAGCTAGGTGCTGGCGGACGGGTTGACCACCAGATCGGCGCCTGCGAGACAGTGGCCGATGCCGGGCGGCTCCGGCGCCCATAGGTCTTCGCATAGCTCCACCCCGAAACGGGTTTGGCCGATGCGGAACAACTGGTCGGCGCGCAGCCTGAATGTGCCAAGGCGACCGAGCGCGACGGTCTCGTCGATGCCGGCACCGCTCGTAAACCAGCGCCGCTCGTAGAATTCTTCGTAGTTGGGCAGATGAATCTTGGGCACCACGCCGCGCACGATGCCGCCCGACAGCACCACGGCCGCGTTGACCATCCGCCCATCGCCGGTTTGCCACGGCATACCCACGACCAGCGTCAATGGCAGGCTGGCAGTGTCTTCGGCAAGCCGGCTGAGCGCGCGCCTGCACGCGGCGTGCAGGCTGGCGGTGAAGAACAGATCTTCGCAGCTATAGCCGGTGAGGCACAGCTCCGGGAACACGGCCAGGCTGACGCCGTCCGCGGCCAGGGTGCGGGCGGCGGCGGCAATGCGCTCGGCATTCGCAGCAGGATCCGCCAGCGCGAGCGCCGGCGCCGCGGCTGCGGCGCGGATGAAGCCAAGGGCGCAAAAATCGGTTGGTATGGTCATTCGGCCATTCTAACTCTGTCCAGAGTCGGCGCGCCCTGGGTCCGCACTCGCGTTTTCCGGCCAAAGTGGCGAGAATTGCGGGCTCTGGACCCATCGTTTTATCGACCGGACCTTGAGGGGAAGCGCATGAATTTCGAGTTCTCTGAAGACCAGAATCTGCTGCGCGAGCAAGCGCGCAAGTTTCTGCAGGACAACTGTCCGACGACTACCGTCCGCAAGGTGCTGAACGCCAAAGCTGGCCATGACGCCGACCTGTGGCGCAAGGTGGTCGACATGGGCTGGACCGCAACCGCCATCCCGGAAGAGTTCGGTGGCCTCGGCCTTGGCTACCTCGAGCTGTGCGTGATTGCGGAAGAGCTGGGCCGCGCGGTAGCGCCGGTGCCGTTTTCGTCCTCGGTGTACCTCGCCACCGAGGCCCTCCTGCTGGCAGGCTCCCAGGCCCAAAAGGAAAAGTGGCTGCCGAAGCTGGCGGCGGGCGAGATCATTGGCACGTTCGCGATGGCCGAAGGCGCCGGCCGCACGTCGCCCAAGTCGCTGCGCACGGCCGTCTCGGGTGGCCGGATCACGGGCACCAAGACGCCGGTACCGGATGCCGCCATTGCCGGTGTTGCGGTAGTCCTGGCCCGCCATGACGGCGGCGATGGCGCGGCCTTGTACCTGGTCGAGCTTGGCGCCGACACCGCGACTGCAGACGTGCCCATGATCGATCCCACCCGCGGTCACGCGACACTGACCCTGAACGGTGCGGCCTGCGAGCCGTTGGGCGCCCCCGGCGCCGGCTGGGGCCTCACCCAGACGCTGCTGAACCGGGCGGCGGTGCTGATGGCCTGGGAGCAGGTGGGCGGCAGCGAGGCGGCGCTGGAGCAGGCACGCGCTTACGCCCTGGGTCGCTATGCTTTCGGCCGCCCGATCGCGTCCTACCAGGCGATCAAGCACAAGCTCGCCAACATGTACGTAAAGAACACGCTGGCCCGGTCAAACTGCTACTACGGCGCCTGGGCGTTGAACGCCAACGCGCCGGAATTGCCGATTGCCGCCGCCACGGCACGGGTGTCTGCGACCCAGGCCTACTACTTCGCGTCGAAGGAAAACATCCAGACGCACGGCGGCATGGGCTACACGTGGGAGTTCGACTGCCAGTTCTACTACCGGCGCGCCAAGGTGCTGTCGGTGGCCATCGGCAGCGAAGCCCAGTGGCAGGAAAAACTGATTTCGGCCATCGAGCAGGGCAAAGCGGCGTAACGCGCAGCCCGCCCGCTCGATCCGGCAACATGAGAACGCGAATAGGAGTACAGCATGGATTTCAGTGATACCCAAAAGGAAGCAGCGTTTCGCGAGGAAGCGCGCAACTGGCTGAAGAACAACGTACCGACCGCGGCTGAGCTTGAAGGTCTGAACGAGATCGCGGCTGCCAAGCTGTGGCAAAAGCGCAAGTACGACGCGGGCTGGGCCTGCATTACCTGGCCGAAGGAGTACGGTGGCCGCGGCGCTACCGCCATCGAGCAGGTGATCTGGAACCAGGAAGAGTCGAAGTTTTCCGGCCTGCCGGGCGGTGTATTCAGCATTGGCCAGGGCATGGCTGCGCCAACGCTGATGACCTGGGCTACCGACGAGGCGAAGGCCCGCTTCATCCCCAAGCTCGCCAGCGGCGAAGAAATCTGGTGTCAGCTGTTCTCCGAGCCCGCCGGTGGCTCCGACCTCGCGGCCCTGCGCACACGCGCGGTGAAGGACGGCGACGAGTGGGTGATCAACGGCCAGAAAATTTGGACTTCCGGCGCGCACTACTCGGACTGGGCCATTCTGGTGGTCCGCACGGATCCATCGGTGCCCAAGCACAAGGGCCTGACCTATTTCTATATCAACATGAAATCGCCCGGCATCGAGGTGAAGCCGATCAAGCAGCTCTCCGGTGAGGCCCACTTCAACGAGGTGTATTTCACCGACGTTCGCGTGCCCGACAGCCAGCGCCTCGGCGCGGTGGGCCAGGGTTGGCAGGTGTCGCTGACCACGCTGATGAACGAGCGCGCCTCGATTGGCGCCGGCGGCTCCGCAGTGGGCTTCGACTCGGTGTTCCGCCTGGCGCAGAAGGTACAAATCGACGACCGCCCGGCGATCGAGAACGCCTCGGTGCGCGCCAAGCTGGCGGACTGGTATTGCCAGGAGTCGGGCCTGCGCTACACCGCGTATCGCACGCTGACCGCGCTGTCGCGCGGCGCCATCCCGGGTCCGGAAAACTCGATCGGCAAGCTGGTGGGCGCGCCGAAGACACAGGACATGGCGTCCTTCGCGATCGATTTGCTGGAAGAAGCCGGTGCCATCCGCGACGAGGCGCTCTCGGCCGAAATGGCGCTGTTCCAGAACGCATATATGAGCATTCCGGGCCTGCGCATCGCTGGCGGTACCGACGAGATCATGGCCAACATCATTGCCGAGCGGGTGCTGGGCCTGCCGCAGGATGTGCGTCTCGACAAGGGCATCCCGTTCAGCGAGGTGCCGACCGGCGGCTCGAAGTAGGCTGAAGTCTCGGGCCCGTCTGAGCGGGCCCGCTTAGACGGGCGCATACAGACGGGCTTGCGCCGCCCGCTGCGGGTCGGGCGCGGCCGCCGTCAGTGCCGGACCTGCCAGTCGTCTGCGAGCGCCTCACCGAGGCGCTCGGCTTTCTCCACCAGGCGCTCGAGCAGCGGCGTGGCATCGTCGGACAGCGCAAAACCGACTGCGGGTGTGCAGTACAGCGCGCGCATGGAGGCGCAGAGCTCGGGGTCGTGGTGAGCGTCGTTCAGATCGCGGCGGATGCGCGCGAACCAGGCGCGCTCGGTCGCCCGTCCCTCGTGGCCGAGCTGGGCAATCAGCCGGTCGAGCAGGGGCCCGATTTCGTTCCGGATCGACGTCGCACGTTCCATGGCTCGTCTCCGTAGCTGACGCTGGTATTCTGAACCCGCGCGGACCGTGCTGACCAGTGTTCGCCGACCGTCACCCCGGCCCAATTGCATGCAGGACCAACCCCATGCGCATCACCGTCTGGAACGAGTTCCTGCACGAGCAACGCAACCCGCAGGTAGCCGAGCTGTATCCGGATGGCATCCACGGGGCCATCGCGGCAGCGCTTGGCGCTGCGCGACCGGAAGCAACGGTGCGCACCGCCACGCTGGAAGAGCCCGAGCACGGAATACCGGACACCGTGCTCGACGCCACCGACGTCCTGTTCTGGTGGGGCCACCTCGCGCATCACCGGGTCGATGACGCTCGGGTTGAACGGGTTTATGCGCGCGTCATGGCCGGCATGGGTCTGGTGGTGCTGCATTCAGGCCACCTGTCGAAAGTGTTCCGGCGGCTGATGGGCACCAGCTGCAACCTGCGCTGGCGGGAGGCGGATGATCGAGAGCTCGTTTGGACTGTGGCGCCCACGCATCCGATCGCGACCGGGGTGCCGCACCCCATCGTGTTGCCCCGGCACGAAATGTACGGTGAGTTCTTCGATATTCCCGCGCCGGATGAGCTGGTGTTCCTGAGCTCGTTTTCCGGCGGCGAGGTGTTTCGCAGCGGCTGCTGCTTCCGGCGCGGTCAAGGTCGGATCTTCTATTTCAGTCCCGGGCACGAGACGTATCCGATCTACCACGATCCGGTGATCGGCCGTGTGCTCGGCAACGCAGCGGCCTGGGCCTGTCCACAGGGCGTTGGTCGAGTCGACAACACTCAATCGATCGAGTCGCCAACCGACTGGTTTTTGGTGCGCTGAACGTCGTCCGCCCGCATGCGTCTGACGTCGGGCACGAACAGCACGGCGACTGTGGGCAGAATCACCGCGGCCGCCGCCAGCAGCAGCGTAGACCGCGCGCCGAGCCACTCGAACAGGATGCCGCCCGCCAGCACACCGAGCGGCGCCAGCGCGATGGATCCAAAGTGGTCGTAGGCGCTCACCCGCGACAGCATGTGGGCCGGAATGCGGGTTTGCAGCGTCGTGTACCAGAGCAGGCCAAACCAGCTGCCGGCGAGACCGCTGACGAACGTGGCCGCCATGATGACCAACAGCGGCGCTGGAACCGCCAGCGCCAGCGGTGGCGCCGCGAACAGAAATGCGCACCAGCTGGCGAACCACATCGGGCGCGCGACCTGTAGCCGTAGTCCCAGCAGCCCACCCACCACCGTCCCGAGCCCTGAGCTCGCGGCAATGAAGCCCCAGCTGACCGCGCCGCCCAGAGATTCCCGGGCGACCGCGGGCCCGAGCAGCCCGTGAACGGCCTCCAGGCCGGCGACCAGAATCGAGAACTGCAGCACGATGGTCCATAACCACTGGTGCGAGATGAACTCGCGCCAGCCCGCGCGCAAGTCGCCGAACAGGCTGGCGGGCGCGGGCCGAACCTGAGGAATGCCGCGGATGCGCGCGATCAGCGCTGCCGCCAGAAGAAACGTCAGCGCGTCGATGGCGAGCGTCAGACCCGCGCCAACGGTGGCGACCAGGACGCCCGCGATGGCGGCGCCCAGCGTTACCGCTGCGCTGCGCGCCGCGCCGAGTAGGGCGTTTGCGGCCTGCAGTCGCTCGCCGCGCACAACCTGGGTAATGAAGCCCGTCTTTGCTGGCAGTTCCAGGGCGAACGCCGCTCCGGTCAGCCCCGTCAGCAGTGCCAGCAGCGGCACGCTGGCGGTTCCCGTGAGGAACAGGGCCGCGATGATGGCCTGACTGATGCCGCCGAGCGTCTCCGCGCCGACGATCATGCGCTGCCGTGACGAACGATCAGCCAACGCGCCGCCCAGCAGGATGATCAGAACCTGCGCCGCGATCGGCGCCGCGATCACGATGGACGCGTCGGCGGTAGACCCGGTCATTTCCAGTACCCCGAACGCAATCGCGACGGGGGTCATGGCGTCGCCGGCGCAGGTGATCAGATAGGCGCTGAAGAGCCGCGCGAAATCGGGCTCGCGCAGCAGCAACAATCCGGCACGGATGCCCCGGGCCTGATCGTCGCTCACGCGCGCGGGACCCGGGCAAACTGACTTTGAAGTCGCTGACTACGGATTTGGACTGGCCAGCCGGATGCCTGCGTCTGCGCCCTCGTGGGTCGCTGCCGCATGCGCAAACGTGACGCTCTGGATGGATGCGGCGCCGGCGAAAAAGAATCCGCCCCTGAGCCCTCTCGACGCAGAAGCCGTGCCGTCCAGGTCGTTCCAGGTGTTGATGGCGCCGCTCTGGTCGAATGTGCCGTAGTAGCTGGCGCTGCCGGTGTAGGCGCCCGCATCCAGAAGATAGTTCTGGTTCGGATCGATGTAGCGAGACTGGGGCACGGAGTAGAAGTAGGTGCCGGTAGCGTCATCGATGTAGTTGGCCATGTTCGCCGCATTCCCGACCTGATTGCTCGGCGCCGTATCGCTTGACGTCGCGTAGCGGTAGTAGCCGCCCTTGTTGCGGTTCATGCGGGGGTCGTAATACGCCGCCTTGTACCACTGGTCTTCGGTGGGCAGATAAAAGGTCGGCGCTGCCCCGCTGTTTGGGTTGATCCTGTTCCGGGACGCCGTCGCCCCCTGGGTTGCGCCTGCGAGAGGATAGGCGCCGTCCTCTGTTGTTGAGGAATCTGCAGCGCCACTCGGCTGGCCATTGGCCATCCAGTTCGCAAACCGTGCGGCATCGAACCAGCTGACGTAGGTGATGGGTCGCTGCGAGCTGTCGCCGGCATTGATGACGGGAGCATAGCTATAGGAACCACTTGAACCCGATCTGGAAATGCCTGCGCTGTTGAGTGCGCGACCCATCGCGGGGTCGTAGAGACCGTACGGGTCGGCGGCGGCAACCGCGTTCAGGAAGTCGCAGTACTGCTTGATCGTCACTTCGAATTTGCCGATCCAGAACGGACTTTTCACCGCGCCATAGCCGCTGACATCGGCCTTGTTGCCGGCGTTTCGAACCGGGACCAGCGCGTAGCCGATGATCGAGGCGTGATCGCTGCTGGCTGCCAGTCGGAAGCCGGCGTTCGAGCTTGCCGCGGCGGGGGAGCTACCAAGCCGGTAGCCTGACTGCAGATAGCTGTAGTACGAGGTCCAGCCACCTCCCCTGATCATGCCGACAAACCCGGCCTTGCCGTCGCGGTCGGTCAATTCCCAGACCCCGCCATTCATGTCGTAGGTGCCGTACGGGCTTGGCGATGCCGTGAAGGCGCCAACTTCGGTCAGGTAGTTTTGGCTCGAGTCCAGGGCCGGTTGCTGGGTTAGGGCAAGCAGGCCTTGAACCATGTAGTTGCTCTGGTTTGCCGCGCCTCCCGGCATGTTGCCGGGCGCGGTGTTGCTGTTGGTCGCGTAGAGCGTGTAACCGCCCGACCCGCCGTTCAGATCAGGATTGTAGTAGGCCGCCTTGTACCATTCGTTCTCGGTCGGGATGTAATAAGTAGGCTTTACCAGGGTGTTGGGGTTGATGCGGTTTCGAGGCACCGCAATGCCTCTCGAGGCGCGTTCCCGCGTCAGATCGTAAGCACCGTTCTCCGTCGTTTTGCGCGCTTGTCGCCCAACGGGTTGCCCGTTTGACATCCAGTTTGCGAAGCGGGCGGCATCGAACCAACTGACGTAGGTCACCGGCCGGCCGCTTGCGGTGGCCGCAGCGCTTTGAGTGGGCCCGCTCGGCTCAATGGCCGCGTAAACGTAGCTTCCCGGGGCGCCTTCGCGCCTGATTCCGGCAACCATCAGGTCGCTCGCCATCATCGGGTTGTAGAGTTGGTTTGGATCTGACTTGGCGACAGCGTTCAGAAACTCGACGTACTGCTCGATCGTCACATCGTAGGTGCTGATCTTGTAGCTGTGGCGTACGGCGCCAAAACCGGTTGCCGGATCGCTAGGATTGGATGCGTTCCCAACCACAACCATATCAATGCTGACCGGGTCGGCAGAGGCGCAGTTCTGCCAGCCGCATGTCATTGCCGTCAGCACAAGCAAAACAGCGTGTCGCAATTGCTAAATACCTCAACTCGTCCGAAATTTGCCGTACAGGCGCCTGACGAAATCGAGGGTGGCGCACGTTGGTCGACAATGCAACATCGGCCTCGCGCAGCGGCAACAGTTCGGCATGGGTGCCGTTGTCGGCGTTGCTGCTCACCGGCGCGCGAGCGCGCTATGGCGGGTGGTGTGACGCGCGGGAAATCGTCGCGTTCGATCGAGGCGCCGTATGCGGAGCGGCACGAGTCATTTGGTTTGGCGCTGTTAGCGGAGTCCCGCCGAGACTCGTATTGAGAATCGGGGTCCGAAGTGCCACCTTAAGCGCATCGAAGCCCGCCGCAAGCTCTAATGTCCATGTCACCAGACGTACGTTGGCAGCAACGATTCGCCAATTTCTCGAAGGCGTTGCGCGACATGAACGCCGACGTCGCGCTGCGTGATACGCGTCCGCTGTCTCGTCTGGAAGCCAAAGGCCTGGTGCAGTCCTTCGAGATGGTGCATGAATTGGCGTGGAACGTGTTGAAAGATTTTTTGGAAAGCGAGGCCGGCACGCTCGGCCTCATGGGCTCCAAGGATAGTACGCGCGAGGCCTTCAAGCGGGGTCTGATTGCCGACGGTGAGGTGTGGATGGACATGATCCGGTGTCGCAACCTGACCTCTCACGTCTACGACGAAGCGCTTGCGCAACAGGTTGCAGACGATATCTGTTCCCGCTTCCATGGTTGCTTCGTGAGGCTGCACACGATGCTCTCGGCCCGTATTGAATCGACCGCATGAGCCCGCCTTTCGGTCTTACCAGCTCTGCCATCGAGAGCATCAACGGCGTCTTCTCGCGGCATCCGGCTATTCGCTCGGCCGTGATATACGGTTCTCGGGCCAAGGGTAATTTCAAGCCCGGATCGGATATCGACCTCTGTCTGTTCGCAGAACCAGGCGCGGCCCTCGGCTACCGTGAAGTGGCTCTGATGATGGACGAGATCGATGATCTGCTGTTGCCATGGACCGTCGATCTGTCCGCCTTCGAACAACTTGCCAACGCGGAACTGCGCGCCCATATCGAGCGGGTGGGGCGCGAGTTTTATCGGCGCGCGAACGTCACGCCGTACAAGCGCTTGATTTAGCGATGCACCAAGAGACAGCTGGCTAGGAATCCAGGCCCCCTCCAGTCACCGCCTTCAGCGACCTGGGGTCACGGTGATCCAACAGATGAATCGGATCGATCATCTGGCCATCTCGCTCTACCCAGCCCATGGCATTACTGCCTGCTGACCACCCGAGCAGGCGTTGAATGTCCGGCGGGTAGCTCGCCACGAGGTCAGCCGGTAGGGCCAGATACATGTTCTCCTCCTGCCGGACAGTGGATACGTCGAGGGCGATGGTGACGCCTGTGCGGTACTGGTCAGTTGTCCGGTTGGCCCCGCCGGCATGGAACAGCGAGCCCAGCCAGAGCAGCGCGGAACCGGCGTCCATCTCTGCTGGGATCGCCAGCGCGGAATGCGGCCTGGTCTGTTCATCCCACAGATGGCTCCCCGGAATCGTCAGCGTGGCGCCGTTCTGTGCGGTGAAGTCCGAGAGCGCGAGCATGATCTGCAGGCGTCCCTCGCGACCGTGGGTCGGATGACGCCACATGAACGCGTTATCGTCGCGATGCAGGGGTTGGGCCCCTTCCCCAGGACCGATCTGAATGGCCTGCGTCACGCCGATGCGCACTTCGGATTGGAAGGTATGGCGAACGTCACCCACCCAAACTTCGTGTCGATGTTTGAGGAAATGCTCCGCGACCGGGAGAAACAGCGGATCAGTGACCACCTGCGCGCAATGCCGCGTATGCGCAAACAGTGCCCCGAGCCGGCGCGTCTGGCCACCGGAGAACGAATCCCGGCCCGTTGATCGCTCGCTGATCCGGGGCAGTAGATCGCTCCGCAAACCGTTCAGCAGGTCGGCATCGAGGAAACCCTCGATGATGACGCCACCGTCGCGCTCGAGGATCGCGATCACTTCTTCTTTGCTGGCTGCGCGCTGCACGCGGGTCAAATGGCTCATCGGTGTGCCTTGGGTTTCGGGTGGAGGATGCCGATACGTCCAAGCTACGATAAATATCGAAAACCGCCAAAACAAGATCGGCGTATCGACCAGGTACGCGGGCGCTCGCTCGGCGCCGCGAACGGACTGTAGCGGGTGCGAGCGTTTGGAAGCTCAAGCGCTCATGCGCTCGAGCGGTGGCGTTGCAGCAACGCTTCGAGCGGCTCCAGAGACGTAGCGTAGCGGCGCCAGATACCGGTTGATCGCGCGTGAATGGGTTGGCGCACCTGCGATGCGCTGGCCGTCAGTGATGGTAGCGGATTGGTGGCTACGTCCAGCAGTTGATCGCTCCAAGGCACGCCGCAGCGCTCGGCGAGCGTGCGCGCTACCGCCTTCGGTCGCGTGACCAGCTCTTCGTAATCGACCGTCACCAGCCGCTCGGGCCAGAGGGCAGTCCAGTGCTTCATCAGACGCTCGAAGGCGGCGAAATACCGGGCGAGTTCCTCGAAGTCGTAACTGAATGGATAGGCAGCGCCGAACAGGGTTCTGAACATTGCGAAACAGTTGTCGAGCGGATCTCGGCGCACCCAGACGATAGGCGATTTGGGAAACGCGCGCGCAATGGCGCCAACGTAGAGGTAGTTGAAGGGTAGCTTCTCGATGATTCGTCCGGCGTAGCCGTCGAATGCGGCGAGCTGATCGTATGCGCGAGCCACCGCCTCCGAATCGACGCTCGAGCTCGCGGCAAAGATGTCCGTCGTATTCGAAAGCGATCCCAGCAGCGCGGTCGAGAAATTGTTGGTCTCGCCGTTCGACCGAATCCCCGGCGCGCGACTGAGAATGCGTTCGGTGAGGGTAGTTCCGGATCGCGGCAGGCCAATGATGAAAACATGTCGGTCGATGGCGCTTTGATCGTTCGCGGTGGCCCCTCGCTGCGCGAATGACCTCTGGATGCGCGCCATCTTCTGCTCATCTTCGGCGACGTCGTAGCGAAGTCCACGTCGGCGCGCGGTTGCCCCCACCATGAAGGCCTGAAATGCGTCACCGTAGTGCTTCAGGTCATGCAGCTCCTTGCCCAGCGCATACCCGATGAACATTCGCGCCTGATCGGTCCGGGCCGAATTCAACCTCGAAATCAGTTCCTGTGCATGATTTCGGCCGGGCGAAGCGGGTTGAATCTCCGATCGCAGCAACAGGGCGGGGAGATTGTCTGGGTCCAGTTCCAGGGCCTTTCCGCAGGCGCTTGCAGCATGCGCCAGATCACCGAGATTTCTTTCGCTAGCGGCCAGGTTGTACCAGTAGCGGGCGCTGGTCGGTGACAGCTCAACAGCCTTCCGGTACAGCGCGTTGGCTTGCTGATGCTGGTCCAATTGGCGGGCGAGGTAGGCGAGCGCGTCGCACGCATCGGACGTCGGGGTGGGCAGTCGCAGGCTCAGTTCCAGGGCGGCCAGCGCCTCTTTGCGCATTCCCAGTCCCAACAACGTCTGCAGGTAGGTCGCGTGCGCGGGATCGAAGGCCTGCGCTGTTTCGAGTGTCCGCGCGAGCACCGGCAGCGCCTGCGCTGCGTTGCCGGACTTGATCAGCGCTTGAGCGTGTTTGAGCACAGAGGGAAAGCGCGTCGGAATCGGGTCCCGCTTGGTCATGGGATAGGCTCACCCTCATCTGCCGCCGTTAGCGCGAGAGCAACATCGGTGGATTGTACGATAAAAATCGGTTTATGCTCGGCTGGGCTAACCAAAGCGTGCGGGACGCGCGGCACCAGGACAACTGACATCCGACGTACCGGCCCAAAGACACTCCCCTCAGCGAGCAGGAGGCAACTCGAATGACTCAGCCCAATACGGATCCATATGCGGTGCCCCAAGACCTTGAACCCCGAATCAACCAGCTCGGTTTGGCGAACAACGTCCGTGAACTGGTTGACTACGGCTATACCGTGTTCCACGACCCCCATGCGCTCGCGATCGCCGACCGGCTGCGACAAGCCATCATCAGGGACACACCCACCGAGGACCAGGAAAATCTCGGCTCAAGTCTGAATCTGCTGGATCAGGACAACGTCTACGCAGAGGCCGTTACCGTGCCATCGCTGCTCTGCCTAGTTGAGTTTCTTCTTGGTCGCGGGGCGCTGTTGTCGCAGGTCAACGGCAGCCGGGTTCGCAAGGGGCCGTATACCATCGGGCTGCATGCAGATAATGGGTGGTTCCCAGAACCCTTCCCGCAGTGGGAAATCAACTGCACCGCTTGCTTTGTGACGGATGAGTACACGCAAGAAGGAGGCGCCACGCTCGTCATTCCGGGTACGCACAGGCACAAGCGCCAACCGTCGGTGGCAGAAAGGGAAGCGCTGGACGGCGCCATTCCCATCATCGCCCCGAAGGGATCAATCTGCCTCTGGGATGGAGCGGTCTGGCATAGCAACTATCCACGCCAGATTCCGGGTGAGCGAGTCGTGTTGCACATGACCTACGCGCGGGTCGGGATCGCGCCTATCGAAAGCTACGACCATCTCGACGACGCCTGGTTCGAAGGTAAGCACCCGTCTCTTCCGACGCTGCTTGGACGCCGGAATTTTCTCGGCCGGGGTCCAGGCTGGAAACAAGATAGTGAGGCGCGATTCCTCGAAACGTTTGCCATGGTTCACGGCAAGGATCACGAACGCTTGATCAATCGGTGACCGGTCAGCAGGGGACAGATTTCGCTTGATCTGACCGGAATAATTCGATAATAGTCTGGTTTAGTAAAGCGATAAATATTGTTTTTGAGGGGGCTAGCGATGGGGCGATTCGATAGATCTGGCACGTGGATGAGCGCATCCATGCCGATGCGTCGGAGCGTGCTTGCGGCGGCGATCAGCAGCATTACGGTGGGTCTCGGGGCCCAGGCTGCCGTAGCGGAACAGTCCAATACCGTTATCGAGGAAATTCTGGTTACGGCAAACCGCCGGGCGCAGGACGTCACCGAGATCCCGTACAACATCACTGCGGTGAGCGGCGACCAAATGGCCAGGACGCGCGTGTCCAGTCTGGAAGAGCTTGCGCGGCAAATTCCCAACCTGAGCCTCAACAGTACGAGCAATGGCTCCCTGGCGGGACATCGACCGGTCATGCGCGGTCTCAATGCCTCGGCGTCAAATCGCGGTGCGGCCATCGGCGCGGGCGAAGAGTCGCCAGTTGCGGTGTACTTGGGCAATACGCTTTTCGGTAACTTCTTCCCGCTGGATGACGTCGCGCGAGTCGAGGTGCTTCGGGGGCCGCAGGGTACGCTCTATGGATCGGGCGCCTTGGGGGGCGCGATCCGGATTGTGCCCACGGACCCGGTACTGGGCGAGTTCGGTGGCCTGGTCGAGGGCTCGACAGCAGTGGTTGCGCACTCCGAGGACTATGATCGCGAATACACCGCGCGATTGAACATTCCGCTTGGGGAATCGGTCGCCCTGCGGCTGTCTGGTCGAACCGAACGCAGCGCAGGCTTCATTGATCAGGTTGGCGTGATGGTCAGAGAGGGCGGCCCGAGGTCAGCGCCCGTCCTCGCCGATCCCGATGATGCGGCCGGAAGTTCGGCCGTGTTCCGGACCGTTGAAGACATCAACGAAGACGAGTCGGATAGTGCGCGCCTGGCGCTGCGATGGGCACCCAGCGATGAGCTGGATGTGGTGCTCGCCCACAACTACTCTAAGTTTTCGGGTACCTTCGGCCCGGTAGCGAATTCGTACTATCGCGGCGGGGTCGATCCCCTGGACGGCACGACCGAGTACCCCGCACTCGGGGAT
>CAZVMA010000030.1:0-385 GCA_964628545.1 uncultured Pseudomonadales bacterium
GGTTTCGGTGCGTCGGGTGACGCGGGTTGCTCTCGGCGAACCCGTCGACTTCCCTGGTGAAGGTGTGCTCGCGTTCGACGGCGATCGGGATCACAAGATTCCGGCGGGCGCGACGCTCACCGTCACCGTGCGCCGCGATGGTCCCTGGGTCATCGATCTGTCGGCCGCGATGCGCCACGCCGTGGCCAGGCGGCTGATCGCCGGAGCGGCTTGAACCGCCACCACCGCGTCGCCGCCGCAGTCGGCGGTGCGCCACTCGCGAATGCGACCGGTCTCACCGTGCGCGACCAGGTACCAGAAGGGCAACTGGTGCGGATCCTCGAGCACTGACGAGTCGAAGGTGAAGTTGCCGATGGTGCCCGCCGCATGCAGGTTCATTTCGTAG
>CAZVMA010000030.1:395-1294 GCA_964628545.1 uncultured Pseudomonadales bacterium
AGCACGGCGTCACTTCGATGCGCGGCCCAACCTGTTCGGTCACCGATTCCGTGTGCGCATCGCGCCCCACGACATCGATCGCGATGGGTGAACCGACCCAGATGTCGGTCCAGTCTTCGGGCTGCAAGGTCAGCCTGACGCCGGTGCGTGACGCCCGCACACGATTGTCGTCAACAGCGCCGGCCATGCCCGCTGCCACCTCCGTGAACATGCAGCCAGCGGCGTCGCACACAGGCTGGATGACGCTGAACCAGACGTCGTAGGTCTTCGGCTGTCCCGCCGCGGTGGCCCAGGTGACCGAGTACAGGGTACCGGCGGCGTCCGCGACGTTGATGCCCCCCCCCGTGGTCTGATCGAACTCGTGCAGGCTCGACTGTGGCGGTTCGGCGGCATGGCCTGCGGCCGCAAAGGCGGCCAGCACGCCCAGAAAGGAGACGGCTGCGCGGAACAGTCTAGGCAGCGTCATTCCTGCGCGTGCGCCGGGTCGCGCGCGCGTCGGCGCATCGCTTAGGGGCTTCGGGTGCGGGGCGATGTTGGTCATGTCGGGTCTCCGGTCCGGGTGCGCCCCAGCGGGGTCGGAGCCTGCACTTTGCGCGGGTCCCGCCCTCGGAGCCCATACCGAGATCCCCGTTCAGTAGATGTGCGGCGGCCTGGCCCCATGCCACTCGGTTGCGTGCTCGAACGCGGCGGCCGCGCGCAGGGCCAGGTCCTCGCGAAAGCCGCGCGCATAGATCATCAGCCCGATGGGCAGCCCGGCGCGCGTCAGTCCGCACGGCACGGAAACCGCGCACAGGTCGAGCAGATTGCCAACCAAACAGTTGCGGCGATAGCGATGGGCGTAATGCATGGCGGTGTCGAAATCGGCGTTGACGCTGGTCAGCGGCGCGGCGGGGATCATG
>CAZVMA010000030.1:1304-13779 GCA_964628545.1 uncultured Pseudomonadales bacterium
GCCGCGCGCAGGGGGCCAAGCGCGTTCAGCGCTGCGCGGTAGGTAGACGCGCGCACGTCGCCGCCTGGGCGCAGTCGCTCGCGAATGAACGGATCGATCAGCTCCGGATGCGCATCCAGCAGGGGTTGGTTGACCGTGTAGCCTTCGACCAGCGAGATGATGCTGGGCGGCGTCATCACGGCGGCCGCCTCGGCAAAGTGCGCGGCTTCGACGCTGGCGCCCAGCGCGCGGAAAACGCCTGCGCTGTTCCGCACGGCCTGCTCCACTTCGGGGTCCAGATCCTCGAACAGCAGGCCTTCAGCCATGCCGATGCGCAGTCCGGCAACGCCGTCATCCAGCGTGCGCAGCACGTCGAGGGGGGTCACGCCGAGGGTGCTCGGGTCGGCCGGGTCGGGTCCTTGCAGAGCATCGAACAGCAGCGCGGCGTCGCGCACCGTCCGGGCGATGGGCCCGACCGAGTCGAGCGTCTGGCTGAGCGGGTAAACTCCCGCCCGGCTGATCCGCCCGACCGTGGTCTTCAGGCCCACGACGCCGCACAGGGCCGCGGGGGTGCGCACCGAGCAGGCGGTGTCGGTGCCGGTTGCAAGCGGCACCAGGCCGCCAGCGACGGCAACCGCCGATCCGCTGCTCGAGCCCCCGGGGACGTGGTGCAGATGCGCCCAGGGATTGCGCGGCGTGCCCTGATGGTGGTTGGTGCCCACGGAGCCGAACGCGAACTCCACCGTATGGGTCTTGCCGACCAGCACCAGACCCGCCTGGGCCAGGCGTCGGGTGACGGTGGCGTCAGACTGCGCCATGTGGTTGCTGAGAGCGGCTGATCCGGCGGTGGTGGGCAGGCCGGCAACGTCGAACAGATCCTTGGTCGCGTAGGGCACGCCGTGCAGGGGCCCGAGGCGTCGACCGCTCTGCAGCAGCGCCCGAGCCGCCTGTGCCGCAGCCAGCGCGCGGCCGGCGTCGACCTGGCGAAACGCGTGCAGATTGCGATTTTGCTGCTCGATCCGGGCGAGTGTGGCCTCACACACTGCGACCGGATCCAGGGCTCCCGCCGCGATGGCGGCGCCGAGCTCGGCTGCGGACGTGAACGCCGCAGCGCCCGATTCCGGCTTGGCTCGCAGCGCGTTGGTCGGCCGGTCGGCGGTTGACCTGCCCTCCTTCACCGGCTCCTCCGGCGTGTGGTGCTTGGTCACGGCGAAGCCCTGCGCAGGTGCGGTAGGCCGGCAAGCCGGAGCACATCCGGCACCGGCCGCGCCAGCACGGGGTCCACCGCAAAGGCGAGCTCCAGTTCGGCTGCCGCCGCGAGCAGGGCGTGGTCGCCGAACGCCGGGCCCACCACCTGTATCCCGAAAGGCAACCCCTGCGGATCCCGGCCGCAGGGCAGCGCCACCACCGGGTGTCCGACGACGGTCAGCGCCGCTGTCAGGGCCAGCCAGGCCATGTAGTTCGCCACCGGCGCACCGTCGATTTCCGCTGGGTTCAGCGATGTCCACGGAAACGGCGGGACGCTGACCCCGGGGCAGAGGAGCAGGTCGATGTCATCGAACAGGGCAGCGAACGTTTGGTAGAGCGCCATCTGGTCGCGCCGCGCCAGCGCAATCGCGGCCATCGGTGCCTGGGCCGCAGCCGCGTGGGTGGCGCGGATGTTTGGATTGATGGCCGGGTCTTCTAGCTCTGGTCGGCCGCCCCATTGCGCCATGAAGACATCCTGTCGCAGGTGCCAGTCGATGCCCGGTGCCGAGGTCAGATCGATGGCGATCGGTTCGCAGCGCCCGACCAGACGCGTGATGCGCGCGATCCGCGCTTCGAAGGTCGCGCGCACCTCGCGGGAGACCGTCACGCCGCCCAGATCCGCCGTATAGCCGACCCGCAGCCGCGACAGATCGACGGGCGGCAGCATCGCCAGCCGTGCGGCGTCGAGCGGAAACGCCATCGGATCACGCGGCGCCCGGCTGGTGCGGGCGGCAATCACCGACAGCAGCAGAGCGGCATCGGGGACGGTGCGCGCCATCGGCCCCTGCAGGCTGTAGAACGTCTGCGTCATGCTGCGCTGTTCGTTCGGCACGACCCCGGGGGTTGCCCGATATCCGACCACGCCGCTGAAGCAGGCGGGAATACGCAGGCTGCCGCCGTGATCAGAGCCTGTCGCCAGCGGCGCCATGCCGGTCGCGACCGCGACCGCTGCGCCCCCGGAGGAACCCCCGCAGGTCAGATGCGTCGCGAACGGGTTGCCGGTTGCGCCGAACAACGGGTTGATGGTGTTGGCGCCGATGCTGTGTTCGGGCACGTTGGTTTTGCCGATGACGATGCCGCCGGCCGCTCGGATGCGGGCGACGATGCCGGCGTCGCGTTCCGGCACATGACCGGCCCGTGCGGGGCTGCCGTAGGTAGTCGCGATACCGGCGGTGTCCTGGATGTCCTTGATCGCGACCGGCAAGCCGTGCAGGGCGCCCAGCGCGGCCCCCTCGGAGGTCTCCCGATCACGCGCGGCGGCCTCATCCAGCGCCCGCGCGAAGGCGCGCGTCACCATGGCGTTCACGGCGCCGTCCACCGCCTCGATGCGCTGGATGCATGCCGTCACCAGCTCTGTGGCGGACAACGCGCGCGAGCCGATCAGCCGGCGCGCTGCGGTGGCGGACAGGTCGGCGGGATGCATGCGGTGTCCCGTAGTGACAATGGCCGAAAGTGTACGCTGGTCCGCCGGCCGATGGCGGCCTCCGGGCCGGTTCGGCACACTGGCCGGGCAGATGGGGGATGGCAGGGGGCATTGATGGCCAACGTGATCGTGCTCACGGGCGGCAGTTCAGGGATCGGAGCCGCCGCCGTCGCGCGGTTTCTGGCGGCAGGCGCGGAGGTCTGGAACCTGGATCGGCAGGCGCCGCAACATGCCGAGGTCCGGCACCTCGACTGCGACCTGTCCGACCCCCGCGCCATCGACAACGCGATCGCAGCGCTGCCGCAGACCATCGATGCGCTGGTTCAGGTGGCCGGTGTCGCCGTGTCTGAACCCGTCCAGCGCGTCATCGCGATCAATTTTCTGGCCCAGCGGCATTTGCTGCAGGCGCTGTTGCCCAGGCTGCCGCCGGGTGGCGCTGTGGTCAATGTGGCATCAAGCGCCGCCCGCGATTGGCGCGATCATGCCGACGCCCTTGCGGGCCTGCTGGCCACGGACGACTTCGGCGCGGGTGAAGCGTGGCTTGCGGCCCACCCGGAGGTCTGGCAAAGCCAGCCCTATGTGTTTTCAAAACGATGCGCAGCGGCCTGGACCTATCGGGCGGCCGGCATGGCGCGCGCGCGCGGCGTGCGCGTGAACTGCGTCAACCCGGGCACGACCACTACCGCGTTGTCGGATGAATTCCGCGGCATGCTGGGCCCCGAGCGTTACGACTGGATCGTTGCCCAGCTTGGTCGCGCTGGTCGGCCGGAGGACATCGCGCCAGTGATCGAGTTTCTCGCGACGGGACCGTGCCCCTGGCTGAACGGCATCGAGGTACTGGTCGATGGCGGCTACGTGGCGGGCCTCGTGGGCGGCTGGATCCACCTGGATCAGGCGCCGCCGCTTCGCGATTGAGGCGGCGGGTTACCCACTGGCGCTTCGTTCAAGCGGCACGCAAGCGGCGCGTCACTGAAGCGGCGCGTCACTGAATCGGCGCCTCACTGAAGCGGGGGGCCGTCCCAGCGCTCCAGGCGCGCGAATTCCGCCACCGGCTTGCGCTTCAGGCGGCTAAGCTGCCGAACGGGGCGACCGATCGGCAGCAAGGCCGCGAAGGCGTAATGCGCGGGTACACCGAACAGCGCCTGTACCCCGGGTTCAAGCGCGCCGGCAAACGTTGTGAGCGTGCCGCCATAGCCTTCGCTGCGCGCCGCCATCAGCACGTTCCAGACGAACGGGTAGATGGACGCGCCGGAGATGACGCCCACCCGGTCGAGCGCCGAATCGAACGATGCGACCAGCGACAGGTCGGCGAAAATCACCAGCAGGGCCGGCGCATTCAGCACCTGCCGGATCAGCGCATTGGGCGCCGGCGTGGCTTCGATCTCGGCGCTGGCGAGGCGGGTCGGGTTGATCGTGTTCCAGGGCGCTTCTCCGGCCTGCATTTGGGCGATGTAGCGCTTCATGGTGGGCTCGATCAGCGGCGCCAGCGCATCGCGCGTGGCCTGCTCGCGCACCACCACCACCCGCCAGGGCTGCCGGTTGCCGCCGCTCGGCGCAAAGCGAGCCTGATCCAGAATCCGGTGCAGCACGCTGTCCGGGACCGGTTCATCCACGAATTCGCGCGCGGCGAAAGTGCTGCGCATGACCTCATAAAGTTCCATCGGTGAGCCTCCCCGCTCGGCAAATGTCCATCGACGCGGCTGTGCCGCAGGTCGCGGCGGCACTGTATCATGGCGCGCATTTCCGCCGGGGAGCCGGAACATGATCGTCAAGCCCAGAATTCGCGGCTTCATCTGCACCACCGCCCATCCGGACGGCTGTCGCGCCCACGTGGCGGAACAGATCGCCCACGTCACAGCCCAGGGCCCGGTGCCCGCGCGGGTCAAGCGCGCGCTGGTGGTGGGATGTTCCGGCGGCTATGGCTTGGCGTCGCGTATCGTGGCGGCGTTCGGCTGCGCCGCCGACACGCTCGGGGTCTCGTTCGAAAAACCGCCCGCAGACGGCAAGACCGCCACCGCGGGCTGGTACAACAACATCGCGTTCGAGGATGCGGCGCACGCGGCGGGCCGCTACGCGCGCACGCTGGATGGCGACGCTTTCTCGGATGCGATGAAACAGCGGGTGATCGAGGCGATTCGCGCTGACCTTGGACAGATCGACCTGTTGGTGTACAGCCTGGCATCGCCGGTACGCCAGCATCCGCGCACCGGCGTGCTGCACCGCTCGGCCATCAAGCCGCTCGGCAACCCGGTCCATATCAAGACGCTGAACGTCGACAAGGGCGAGGTGCACGAGGTCGACCTGGAGCCCGCTACACCGGAGGAAACCGCCGGCACAGTCGCAGTCATGGGCGGCGAGGACTGGGAGTTCTGGGTCAATGCCTTGGCTGAAGCCGGTGTGCTGGCGCCCGGTTTCCGCACCCTCGCCTATACCTACATCGGCAGCGAGTTGACCTGGCCGATCTACTGGCACGCGACGCTTGGCAAGGCGAAGGAAGATCTGGATCGTGCGGCGCTCGCGATTCGCGCTCGTCTGGCGGCCACCGGCGGCGACGCCCGGGTGGCCACGCTGAAGGCGGTCGTCTCCCAGGCCAGCAGCGCGATCCCGGTGGTGCCGCTGTACGCCTCGCTGCTGTTTCAGGTCATGAAAGAGCGTGGCGTGCATGAAGACATCATCACGCATATTCATCGGCTGTTCGCGACGCAGTTGACCGGTGGTGCCCAGCGTTTGGACGAGACTGGCCGCATTCGAGTGGACGACGTCGAGCTGTCCGCGCCGATCCAGGATGAGGTGCGTCGACGCTGGCCCCTGGTCACCACCGACAATCTCGGCGAGCTGGCGGACCTGGCCGGTTTTCGCGCGGATTTTTTGCGCATTTTCGGGTTCGGCATCGCGGGCGTGGATTACGAGGCCGACCAGGATCCCTTCATGGGCCGCCCGCCGGCGGCCTGATCGCGCGCTCCGAGGGCTTTCCCCGATCTCGCGCAGCGCTGGGTTCGGGGCCGTCATTGGACGACCATGGGCCTTCTGCTAAGGTGCCGCCGTCCGCGCAATCTGCCGAGCAATGCCCCTGATGGACAAGATTTTCCTTCGTGCCTGCCGTGGTGAAGCGACCGAATACACGCCGATCTGGCTGAATCGGCAGGCTGGGCGCTACATGCGCGAGTATCACGAGGTGAAGGGGAACACGCCTAGCCTCGCCTTCTTCAAGAACCCCGAGCTCGCCGCCCGCGCCACCCTCGATGCCCAGCGCATCCTGGGCGTCGATGCCGCGATCCTGTTCGCGGACCTGCTGCCGATTCTTGAGCCCATGGGGCTTGAGCTTGACTACAAGGCCGGCGAGGGCCCGGTGTTTGCCAACCCTCTGCGGCGGGCGGCGGATGTCGATGCCTTGCGCACCGCGCCGGCCCTCGAAGCAACGCCATACATCGCCGAAACCGTGCGTCACGTGCGCGCGGGCCTGCCGGCTCCGATCGCGCTGATCGGATTTGCCGGCGCGCCGTTTACCCTGGCCTCCTATGCCATTGAGGGCAAGGGGTCGCGCAATTACGTGCACGTGAAGCGCATGATGTATCAGGCACCAGAGCTCTGGGATCGGCTCATGCGCAAGCTGGTCGAACAGGTTGCCAGCTACCTCGAGCTGCAGATCACGGCCGGCGTCGACGCGGTGCAGCTGTTCGACACCTGGGTCGGCAACCTGTCGGTTGCGGACTTCCGTCGTTACGTGCTGCCTTACCTTACGGCGCTGATCGATGCCCTGCGCGGCAAGGTGCCGGTGATCTATTTCGGGACCGGCAACAGCCATCTCCTTGCCGACACGTGCACAGCGCGCCCGGACGTGCTCGCGCTCGACTGGCGCGCGCCGCTGGGCGCTACCTGGGACGCGCTGGGAGTGCGGGCGGTGCAGGGCAATCTGGACCCGATCGTGCTGTGCGCCGACCGCGCGACGGTGGCCGCGCAGGCGGGGCAGGTGCTGGCCGAAGCAGCGGGTCGTCCCGGCCACATCTTCAACTTGGGTCACGGCATCATTCCAGAGACTCCCGTGGACAACGTGAAGTATCTGGTGGATTTCGTTCACGAAACCTCAGCTTGCTGAGCGCTGCCATGCGCGTGTCGTTGCGCGTTCGTCTGGCCCTGTTCTGGCTGCTGCTGCTGACCTGCACCGTCCTGGCGTTGATGCCGAGGCCTCCGGCCGGTGTTGCTGGCACCAGGGATGTGCTGCTGCACCTTGGCGCATTCATGACGCTGACGCTGGCGCTCGCTGCCGCTCGAACCGAATCCCCCATTTGGCAGACGGGTCTGTGGCTCGTGGGCTATGGCGCGCTGATCGAAATCGTTCAGGGTTTCAGCGGCGTGCGGCATGGGGAATGGGGTGATTTCGGGGTGGATGTTGTGGGCGTGGCGCTGGGTCTGGGCGTTTGGGCGTACCTGCGCAGCCGGTAAAGAGTTGCTTCACAGATGCGCAGATTTTTATCTATACTGGCGATAACGCAATCCGTGCAGTACCAGAGACGGGGATCGAATGAAGAAGCTCTACATCGGCAACCTGCCGTGGAGCGCTACCGACAATGACCTGTACGCCTTTTTTGCGGCTTTGGGTCAAGTGCACTCAGCGCGCGTTATTCTGGACCGCGAAACCGGCCGCTCGCGGGGTTTTGGATTCGTTGAAATGGATGTCAGCACCGCCGAGCGCGCCATGGCTGAGCTGAACGGTCAACCGCTGAATGGCCGACCGATACGCATCAGCGAGGCGAACGACCGGAAGACCTAACGCTGCTGAAGCCTCGGGCCCAGGCTCACGGTGACCGCACCAGGGGCGCACCGGCGAGGTCAGCCCAGACCAGCGCAAAGCCGGTATCGAAAGTCAGGCACCAAGCGGTGGCATCGTCGCCCGTAAGGGCATGCATGGTGATGACGCGTGGCCGGTCGGTGAACGCAACACGCGTCGCTCCGGTCAGGTCCTCAAGCGTCCTGCGCGAGGTCGGCGCGAACGGGCCGTCGCGCAGCTTAAGCGCTGGCGGCGACTCACTCGGCAGATGCCCGTCGTCAACGGCACCCCGCGCGGTGAGATGCACTACCCGACCACACTTGGTTTCGAATTCGATGGCGACGCGCCGGGCAGGGTCGACCGCGGTGACCCGCCTGATGCTGGCGATCAGGGTGCCGGCAAGACGTCGGGCGGCAGCGGCTTCGTCCGCGTGCGTCCGGCGGCTCATGTCAGGGTCGGATCTCGACCGGCGTACCGACGTCGACGAGCTGCCAGATCTCGTCGATTTCCTCGTTGGTAACGGCGATGCAGCCCTCGGTCCAATCTTGGCGGCGATGACGCTCGCCCATCCACTCATACCCGCGCCGCAGCCCGTGAATCATGATTTCGCCGCCCGGATCGACGCCGCGCGCTTCGGCGCGGGCGACGTCATCGGCATTGGGGTAGGAAATAACCAGCCCCCGATAGAACACGCTTCTTGGCTGCCGCGCGCTGATGGAGTAGACGCCTTCGGGGGTGCGCAGGTCGCCCTCCTGCTCTTTGTGTCCCTCGGGCGCACCGCCTAGGGCAACGAAGTAGGTGCGGTAAATCTCCGGCCCCGAGAGCAGCTGCAGGGTTCGGGTTGATTTGTCGATCACCACCCGGTCGATAAAGCTGCTGCGCGCATGGGCGCTGCCGGATGGCAGCAACGCGAGCGCAAGCGCCAGCAGTAGCGGTCGACGCATCATGGATCATCACCCCAGGGCGGGTTCGGCGACCCGCGTAAACTTCGTGGAGAATGCTAGGTGCGTGGCGGAGCAAGGTCAAAAGCGTCGCATTGACGTCGAGGCGTGCGTCAGGAATTTCGGCTTGAACCCGTGCTGATGTTCGGTTCTAGTGCAGCGGATGCATGCCAGCAACGAAACCCAGCGCGTGTCTCCCGGATCACCATCGGTGCGCCGCCGCGCCTCGACTTGGGCCCGGGTCTTCGCGCTCACCGCTGGCATGAACCTGATGCTCGGGCTGGTTGCGAATGGTCTGCATGCAGCTTCGCCTGCGCCAACGCCGGGCCTGATTGAGCCCGTCCCGTCTGCGCGTGGGCAGCTGGAGCGACCGGCTGGGCTCGAGCCCGACATTGCGTTCTGGCGCCGTATTTTCGGCGAGGTGTCGAACGATGCCGGTCTGGTGCACGACGATGCCCGACTCGACATCGTGTACGCCGAAATCAAGCTGCCGAAGGGTCACACGCCCGCGGTTCGGCGGCCTTTGGTCTCGGCCGCGGTCGAACACTATCGGCAGGTGCTGATGCGGCTCGCCAGCGGCCCGCGAGGTTCGCTCGGCGCGGAAGAGCGGCGCGTCCTCGCCCTTTGGGGTCCTGATACGCCGCCGTCCGTGTTCGCCGCAGCCGCGGCGCGGGTCCGTTTTCAGCTGGGCCAGGCCGACCGTTTTCGTGAGGGTCTCGTGCGCTCCGGCCTCTGGGCGCCCTTCATCGAGCGCACGCTTGCCCGCCACGGCGTGCCGCCGGAACTCATCGCGCTGCCGCACGTGGAATCGGGCTACGACCCGCGAGCAGGCTCGCACGTCGGCGCCATGGGCCTGTGGCAGTTCATGCCGGGGACGGCCCGCGACTTCATGCGCATCGACGCGGTGGTCGATGAGCGTATGGATCCCTACGCGGCGACCGACGGCGCGGCCCGGCTGCTGCGGCGCAACCACGGCATCACGGGCAGCTGGGCCACCGCAATCACGGCCTACAACCACGGCGCCGGCGGCATGCAGCGGGCCATTGCATCGCTCGGCACCCGCGACATCGAAACCATCGTGCGCAACTATCGGGGCCGCGCGTTTGGCTTCGCGTCCCGCAATTTCTACGTGTCGTTTCTCGCCGCGGTCGATGTGCGGCGCGACGCCGCGCGCTATTTCGGCCCGGTCACCCCCGAGCAGCCTGACCAAGGCCTGCGGCTGCGCTTGCCGAACTATGTGGCGTCCGATGACCTCGCTCGCGCCCTGGCCATCGATGCGCGCACGCTGGCGCGCTACAACCCCAGCTTGCGGCGGCCGGTGTGGGCAGGCGAGAAACGGATTCCGCGCGGGTATCAACTGTATCTGCCGTCCCGCGGCGGGCAGGATCCGGCGGCAATCCTCGGCAGTCTGCCCGCGCGCATCTGGCGCAGCAGCCAGACGGTTGACCGCGTTCACGTCGTGCGCTCGGGAGAAACCTTGTCCGCGATCGCGCCCCGCTACGGCCTCAGTCTGGCGGATATCGTGACGGCGAACGGCCTGCGCAACCCGAACGCCATTCGCGCGGGCCAGCGGCTGGTGCTGCCGGTTCGCGGCGGCACCCACTAGTCCGGTTCGCGCCGAGAGGAGACCGCGTGTACACGCTTTACATTGCCAACCGGAACTACTCGTCCTGGTCGCTGCGGCCCTGGCTGCTGCTGGAGACGCTGGCGATTCCCTACACCGAGGAACTGAAGGTCTTCGTTGCTGGGTCGAACCGGACGGCATTTCAGGCCTTTTCGCCCGGAGGGACGGTGCCCTGTCTGGTCGATGGCGAGGTGACGGTCTGGGAGTCGCTGGCGATTGTCGAATATCTCGCTGAACGGCATGCCGGCGTGTGGCCGGAGGCTCCGGTGGCGCGGGCGTGGGCGCGCTCGGCGGCGTCGGAAATGCACGCGGGTTTTGCCGCGCTCCGGGGTATCTGCCCCATGAACTGCGGCATACGGGTGCGACTGCATGACGTGCCGGCTGCGCTCGCGCTGGATCTGGCGCGCGTTGAAGCGCTCTGGCTTGATGGTCTTGACCGGTTCGGTGGCCCTTGGCTTGCCGGCGTCCGCTTCACCGCGGTGGACGCGTTCTTCGCGCCTGTTGCGTTCCGGGTGCAGAGTTACGGTCTTGCGCTCGGGCCCCGCGCCAGCAGTTACGTGCAGCAGCTGCTGGCATTGCCGGGAATGACGCGCTGGTATGCGGCCGCGCTGGCCGAGCCCTGGCGCGAGCCGCAGCACGAAGCGGAGGCGGCCGCCGTTGGCGTCATCGAGCAGGATCTGCGCTGGCGGCCGAGCAGCGGAACGCCATAGTGCGGGTCACCACTGAACCGGCCTGCGACCAGTCGCGCGTGCCCACCGAGCCGCCCTCGTCGCTGATCTGTCCAACCACTCGAAACGATAGCGGTTGCCCCGACGCGTCGGACTGGCGCGCGCAGTAGCGGCGCGCCGCGGACTGACACGCGGACCAGTCGTGGTAGCCGCCGGGGCAGTCAACTTGCAGATCGCCGTCCGGCAGCGCGCGTACGTCGGGCGTGCCGGCACACCCGGCGGCGACTAGGCCGAGCAGGCAGATCACGATGCGGCGACGCCCGCGTTGCGCGGCGGACCGTCGGCGCGGTCGGCTGGGCCGCGAGTCGGCGCTCATGCTTCGTCACCGAAGGCGCTGCGCCGATAGCGCAGCATGCGGCCGGGGCGCGCGCCCGTCGGTTGCCCGTCGGCAAACGTGGGCTCGCCGTTCACGATCACCGTGTGAATGCCCTGGGGCAGCTGTTTCGGATCGTCGTAGGTCGCGGTGTCGCGTACCGATGCGGGGTCGAGCAGCACCAGGTCGGCGTGATAGCCGACGCGGATGTGGCCGCGCTCTTTCAGGCCGAACACGGCGGCGGGCAGGCTGGTCATGCGCCGCACCGCCTCCGGCAGAGACAGCACGCCGCGCTCGCGCACGTAGTGCCCGAGAATGCGCGGAAAGGTTCCGAACAGGCGCGGATGCGGCCGTCCCTTCAGGTCCGGTATGCCATCGGACCCCACCATCATGTCGCGATGCCGCAGGTTGGTTTCGATATCCGCTTCGTCGATGATGAAATGAATGCAGAGCGTCTGATCGCCGCGCGGCGCGGTCAGAATCAGGCGCACCGCGTCGGTGATGTCCAGCTGTCGTTCGGCTGCGATATCCACCAGCATGCGCCCCTCGAACTCGCGAAAGGCAGGGCAGCTGGCGATGCGGATGACCTCGGCGAGCGCCCGGTTCGGACGCTCGAGGTTGAAATACTCAACCATGCGCCCGCTGCCAGCGGTGTAGGGGTAGACGTCCAGAGTGACCGGTTGCCCGGCCGCCAGGGCCTGGTCGACGGCGGCCAGCGAGGCGCGCACGCGACCCCAGTTCTGCCGCCCGGCAGCCTTGTGGTGGGAGATATGGACGTGCAGTCCGGTCTCCCGCCCGATGCGCAACGTTTCAGCAACGGCATCCAGCAGCCCGTCGCCCTCGTTGCGCATGTGCGTGGTGTATAAGCCGTCCCATGCCTTTACGGCCGACGCCAGCTCGATCACCTCCTCGGTGTCGCTGTACCGGCCCGGCCGGTAGATCAGCCCCGTCGAGAAACCGCAGGCACCCTGGGCCATGGCGCGCTCGATGTGCTCGCGCATCGCGCGTAATTCGGCACCGCTTGGCGCTCGGTCCTCCAGGCCCATGACCTGCTCGCGCACCGTGTTGTGTCCGACCAGCATCAGGTTGTTGATTGCCGGGCGGGCGGCCATCACCGCCGCGAAGTAACCTTCGAGATCGGTGAAGTCGCCCGCCAGCCGTCCCAGCAGACCGCCGCTGGCGGCCGGTTGGTTCGTACCGCCCGGCGCAGCCGGGATAGCGCTGAAGCCGCAGTTGCCGGAGACGGTAGTGGTCACGCCCTGGGCCAGCTTGAAGGTCATGTCCGGGTAGCGCAGGAACGCGCCATCGTCGTGGGCATGGGTGTCGATCAAACCCGGAATCACGGTCAGGCCCTGAGCGTCGATCTCGCTTCGGCCCGTCAGGCCGCCCACGGCGCCGACCGCCACGATGCGGCCGTCATCGACGGCGACGTCACCCCGCAGCGCCCCGGC
>CAZVMA010000031.1:0-13735 GCA_964628545.1 uncultured Pseudomonadales bacterium
TATCGTTTAGAAACGACGGAAAGAAAGGAGAGCGACGACCTTACTTTGAGCTTCACGAGTATCAAAAGCTCTACAGGTTCATGCGTGAGTACGTAAAGCTCACAACCAAAGACAGCCCCCAGGGTGGCGTGAAGAACCAAACGCTTATGATTCGAGAGCTGATGCGGGACTACGTGCTCTTTCTAGCGAATACAGGTTTGCGACACGGTACTGAAACCAAAAGCCTCAAGTGGAATCATATATCCGAGATAACTAAAGACGGTGAGAGGTTCATCCTCATCAAGTTGGAGAAGGGCAAAACGGGCAAGAGAACAATCGTATGTCGCCATGGTGTGAGGAGATATTTGGATCGCATCAAGGAGAGATTCCCACACATTCAAGAGCGACCACTTGGGCAGATGCTTGAGGTAGAGGAACCCATCTTCCGATGTCGGGATGGATCTATACCGAAGGATTTTCACGGAGCATTTAGGATTCTGCTGGAAAAAGCAGGGCTCCTTAACGATGTAAACGGCGCCAGACGTTCTCTTTACTCACTGCGGCATACTTATGCGACGTTTCAGATAATTTACAATAGAGTCGACTTGCATATCCTTGCCAAGAATATGGGTACGTCGATAGCCATGCTGGAGCGTCATTATTCTCACCTGGAGGTGCTACACAGACCGGCCGAGTTGGCTGGTAGGGCGGAGCAGGTGAAGCCGAAGGGTAAGGGGAGTAGTAGGGCAAGGGAGACTCGGATAATTGAGCTTGGGGACGATTTAGGAGGCTTTGGGGGAGATTCGAACCACTCATCGGATGGCCGGCAGGACGAGACCTTGCCTGTGATTCCACCAGTCGTCAAATAGAGTAACGGTTTAAACCGACATTTCGCTTTATGGTCGCAAAGACGAGGGCTTGCTGAGGCGAGGAATCATGTTGAGCCAGGGCCTTTATAGCCCCAAAGCCTAATGTTGCTCGTGCTATTTCACGACTCTCGTAAGTCAGGAGGCAGAGCCTATGACCAGACGACCAAGAAATGACCTTAAGAGAATGCTAAAGAAGGTTCTGAAAGCCAAGTCAATTGGTTACTCAGAGCTCAATTTCAGTTTACTATTCGCATGGCTTGAAGGTTACCATCCAGTCGACCGCACGAAGCGGTTCTTAAATGATGTTGAACGCAAGATTAATCGAGATCATCAACTCTTCTGGAAACTGTTTCGTTACGTGATAGCCTCAGGGCATGCGTCTAAACAATTTCAGGAAAGGTTTGAAGAGGCAATAAACAGATATGATCGCCTCGGTGTTGAGCAGCGGGAGCGAATACGAATGTCTTGTAATCATTTTTCTGATCCTCCAAGTGGGAGGACGGCCGAAGAGGAAACGTTGGCTGTTTTTGATGCCTTGCCAGACGAAATTACTGCATATCGGGGCTTTATTCTGAGTGGCGGTGAAAGAGCTAGAGCTGGCGAAAGGGACACTGAGGAGTATTTCAAGCAGAAAGCTGGAAGGGGATTTTCGTTCAGTCTTGACCGAGACAGGGCGATTTGGTTTGCGGCGAACTCGGCCTATCACTACGGCGACGGGCTTAACCCACTAAATTCAGACAAGGCAAAAACTCTCACTGAAACGCAGAAGATATTCGATTTCTTCTATCGTGGAGGCTGTCCGTGCGTTGGAGAGTACACCATTCCAAAAGAAAAAGTGCTGCTGGTAATACCGGAGTGTGGGGAAGAGGAGATATGGGTTCATCCTGACGATGCACACTTCAAACGATATAGTCCGGTAAACTCGCAAGATGTGTTTAATAAGTTCGTGCTGATGTGCCCACCCAACTACTTTAAGATCGATCGTAATACCACGTACGAGGATATGAAAGATTTTCAGCACAAGTGGCCGGATATACGACCACCAACCAAATTATAACGCAGTGCCCGCCCATTCAGTGTGAGGCCTGCAAGAAGCCACAGCAGTCTTACGTTGGACAAGTAAAAGGCTCTTAACGACTTGCCTCTATTATCGCCGACGTATTCAACACCTTTCGACCGTCTGCCTGAGCCGTATAGGGCATTTCCTGCTCGCTGAAACCAAACCAGACGTATATCGCTTTCAGTAGAACGAATGCCGCAGTCTCGGGGGTATAGCTAGTGACATCAAAACTCACTTGCGAAAACATCGCCTCATCCTCGCTACTGTGATCGTCTAGAGGATAATGAAACTGCATACTTCCCACCTGATGCGGCGGAAGCGTAGTCGGTGTTTCGCCGGCCATTAAATTCCTCATGTGTAATTGGCAGTTAATGTGCTCGAATGGACGGTCGAACAAGGCCGTGAGGGCGCCGTAGAATGCGCAAACTCCCCATATACTCTCGGCAAGGGCAATGGGATGTAATCTCGCCCCAGTCTTTGATCCCCATGCAAGAAGATCTTCATTAATGCAGGCGACAAATATGACGGTTCCATCGGGGTAGACGTCTAGCACCCGTCGATCGCTTTCGCCGTTTCGCAGGAATTTACCGCTAATAATCTTTGGATTTAGACCGCATAAAACATCCCACCCGTTAGAACGAAGCTCGGGAGGTTTCGTCATAAGTTCCGCTACGGGAGATCTACGAGATTCAAATATGCTAGGTATAGTAACTGCGCTCCCTGGATACATTGCCAGCGCAAGATATCTACTATCCGGAACTTTTAAATGGGCCACAGCGGATGCTATGCGCTCCGGCAAAAAGGCTAAGTGTTCAACACTTGGTGGCTGAATCGTTCCCGGCTTTCCCTGCAGCAGCTCCACTATGGAATCCAATCGTTCAGTGAGTCTCTCTTCGAATAGTCGGCCATTTTGGAGCAAGCCGTGGATATCTCGCTTATCTAATCGTGCTGTCCCATCATAGACCCTCTTCGATAGACCTATGAGCAGAGAATCTACCTTACCGGCACCATCTAAAATACTTTTAGCGATTATGAACGGTCGTTGGTTATCTGGCTGCGGTGGAATACGAATGATATAAACAACCTTGTTTTTGGAAATATCATTAGCTTTAATCTCTACAAACTCAACTCCGTGGGGTGCGGGGTACACCCATTCACCGATGATGTCATAATATCTACGAACGTTTACAAGATCTGGGCTAAACCACGATATCCCCGAGACTACCTCTCTTGAATCAGTCTCTGGTTTTGTCGTCATTGCCCCGATGAGAATGAAGCCACCTTCTGCGTTCAAAAAAGAGACGACATCTTTGGCGAGTTCGTGTTTACCTTTCTCCGAATCCAAAAAATAGGGCTGTGACTTGGCATCGAAGATATGTGATTCAGCTATGCCGATGAAACCATCTATGAAATGCTCAGTTACAAGACCCGCTATGTCGGCGTACTTCATTGGGTCGGTTACTCGATTGAGAAATAATCACTATCCAATCTCTTGATCTCATAAGTCTGATGCGGAGTAACGCCGATACCATGGTCAATCATCAACTGCGCAAGCTCAGTTCCATCAATTAGGACAATTTTGTTGTCTATGGTGGAAACATACTCACGAGCACCATCTGAGAACGATGATGTAGTAATGAAGATGCCTTTGCGGGCTCTTACGCCTTGCAGAGCACCGGCAAATTTTTGGATTTCGGGTCTATGAATGGGGCGGCTCTCGTCCCACTTCTTGGCTTGGATGTAAATAGTATCGAGACCCAGGCGATCCTGTTTAATGATTCCATCGATGCCACCATCATTAGACCGCTGGGTAGCACGAGCCGCATCTCTCTGGGTTCCGCCGTATCCCATGGCAACAATGACATCAACAACCAAACGTTCAAAGAAATCAGATGAGCAACTTTTAATCTGTTCCAATAATTCATCTGCGAGTTGAGAACGCAGAGCCGTGTAACTCTGCTCAATAGTCTCTTCAGGAGTTTGACGCTCGATTGAAGGTATCTGTTTTGGTTCTACTTCTCGTTGGCTATTAGAGCGAGCTTGAAAGTCTTTGAACTCTTGGAACTGCTCTAGGTAAGAACCGTTAATTGCTTCTGGCTTTCTCAAAAGAACCTCACGCCCACGTTCGGTAATCTGAATTACCCCCCTTTTTGGAGTAGTAAGGAGTCCCGCTTTCTTGAGATAGGTCTTCGCCCAGCCGGTTCTATTCTGGATGTAGGTGGATTGTCCGCTTGGTATACGCTGTTCTCGCTCTTCGGCAGTCAGGTGGAACTGTTCTGCCATATGGGCGGTAATTTCTCTAAGAAGATGTTCTCTGCCATCTGCCACATACTGCAGCACCGGAAGCATTAAGGTTTCGTAATCTGGTATCGCCATAATCGTATCCTATGCCGCCAATAACTCTTCGAATAACCTTGGATCGGCACTTCGCTGCCAAACAAATTCGTATACTTTTTTTGCCACCTGACCTCGTTCTTCCTCAGAGAATGGAGGTGTTGACAAACCTCGATGAAGTTCGTCCAAAATAAATACCTCGACCTCTGCTTGGGTTTGAGGGTTCTTGGTCCAATGCTCCATCTGCTTCAAAAGCACTTTTAGCGAGGCTAACAAGCTCTTGCTTGCTTGTTTAAGTCTCTCCAGTTGTTGTTTCGAGAGTGTCTCTTTGTAGAGGAGATCGAACAGTGCCAACTCGTTTTCGCTTAACCCTTCTCGGGCAGCTCGTTGCTGCTCTTCGTCAAGACTCTCAGCAAGCTTTATAAGGCGAGCGAACGTCTCCTCAACCGTTACACGGTCTTTCTCTCGGTTGTATTCCGCAACAATCTCAAGATACTTTCGGTAGTAATCCATTCGCAGGGGGTTCTGAGCGAGCATTCGTTTGAGCTTGTCTTCAACGATCTTTCTTACGTCTTCCAAGGTGGAGTTCTTGTGCGAGACCCGACGACTGAATTCCTTTCGGAGACGCTCGAAATCAATCTGACTAAGATCCATGGTCAGCCCTTCGGCGTGATCATCTCCTACACCTTGCGCACGTATAGCTTCGTTCACAATCTTATGAAGCTCTTTTAGAACGGAGGTAACGTCGGCAGTGTCTCTCTTTTCCTCCAGTTTCTTGTAAATAGCTTCAATATTGTCGTGGCGTTCAGCATACTCAAGAGCACTTGGTTCCGTTACAAGAGCTTTGAATCGAGAAAAGACTTGACGGGCCAGAATTTCATAACGGCGCTTTGCGTTATCAGAGCTATAGAGTACCTCAACGCCATCCCTTATTGCTTGAATCCTATCGAAACCAGATGCTCCGTTTAATCTGGTTGGGTCGAACCCTAGCCCTGCTAGATGCCTCTCCGTCTCTTCAATTGCATCTTTGAGTGAAAGTACGAGGTCTTCAATCGGCGCAGCCACCCCTCCACCAGATGCACCGTCATCGCCGATAGCGTATTTTGCTAAAGCCTCTCTAAGGCTTCGGAGCATACCGTTGTAATCAACTATTACGCCGCAATCTTTACCTGGGTACACTCTATTGGCTCGTGCTATCGCTTGCATGAGGTTATGAGCACGCATTGGCTTATCAATGTAGAGGGTAGATAAACACTCGACATCAAAACCGGTCAGCCACATCGCACAAACAACTGCTACTCGGAACGGATGCTTCGGATCTTTGAATGCGGTTTCTACATCCACCCGCTTGCCATCGGGAGTTTCAAAACCCTGCTTAATCAATGCTCTGTGAGGAACGATATCAACGCCCCATTTTGCAAAATCCTTGACCTCATTCTGGGCTTCGCTTACCACAATGGAGATATTAGTTGTCCCCATCCATTCAATACGACCTCGCATTTCATCAAGTACCTTTTCGGCATGATCCTTGGTATCAGCAGAGGACGTGGAAACTGCTCTCTCAAGATCTGGTAGCGAATTCTTAAGTTGCGCTAGTTTTATCATCCATAGAGGCTCAATCAGTTTGAACATCCGGCCGCAGGTTATCTTATCAATACATACGAACATCGCCTTTCCAGATTGCCACCTTACCGAGCAGTGCTCGACAAAGTCTAGTGCTATCTTGTTCAATCGATCGTCGGCTGTTATTACTTCGTAATCTTTACCTAATAACTTCTCCAGAAGAGCTATTTGATCGGGATCTAAATCGGCTTGCTCGATCCTCTCAGCAATTTTGTCATTAAGGTCTAAGCGAGCAACGCCCAACTTCTCACCACGATTTTCATAGATCAGTTTTACGGTGGACCCGTCTTCCTCTGACCGCTTGAAGTCATAACGGGAGATGTAATCTCCAAATATTCTCTTTGTCAGTTGGTCGTATTTAAAGAGAGGTGTTCCCGTAAAGCCCAAGAAAGAGGCATTCGGGAGCGCCAGGCGCATATTTCGGGCGAGCTTCCCAGCCTGCGTTCGGTGAGCCTCATCGGAAATAACAATAATATCGTCACGAGTAGAGTAGGGAACCTTGGGTGGCGCTTCTCTTCTAAACTTCTGGATGAGGGTAAAGATGAAGCGATGGTTCTCTTTCAGAAGGCTTTCAAGCTCTTTGCCTGAGCCAGCTCGGGGAGTTTTCTCGTCAGCAACACCTGCTCCTACGAATGTTCTAAGGATCTGATCGTCGAGATCTTCTCGGTCGGTCATGATTAAGAACGTAAAGGCGCCGGGAATAGTTCTTCGCACCTTTTCGACAAAGAAAGCCATTGAATATGACTTCCCGCTTCCTTGCGTGTGCCAAAACACGCCGAGCCTTCCTAAATCGGGGTGGGCTCTTTCAATCAGTGGCATCAGTTCACTTGGGGAGCTTTTTGTTTTAACCGGCGAAAGATCTCTTTGATCCTCGATAGAGGGTTCCGCCAGCAGCTTCGGCTCGACGTATCGGATACGCTCCCGCTCTGGGAACTGAACTTTTAGCTCTTCTTGACGTTTCACAGATGCAACAGCATTGTTGACTCCCATCACCTGATGGTTTCGAGCAACAACCTTTCTAACGCCTCCACTTTTACTTGCATCAAAGAGGATAAAGTTTCCTACGATATCAAGCAGGCGATCAGGTCGTAGCATTCCATCCAGAAGCGCCTCGGCGTCGACTCGGCCTGGTTCATCCTCCTCGTTTCTCTTCCACTCATTAAAGTGCTCCCAGTCTGAAGTGATAGAGCCATAACGTGCCTTGTCGCCATTGCTTACAACCAAAAATGCGTTGTGATAGAAGGCATGCGGTATAACCTGCTCGGTCATGTAATCCGTAAGATTTCCATCGAAGCCGTGGCGTATGTTTCTGTAGACTGCCTTTAGTTCGATAAAAACCAACGGCAAACCATTCACAAAGCAAACCAGGTCCGCTCTGCGATTATAGTGCGGTACTTTAAGACCCTGGATTTTTAGCTCTCTAACGGCGATGAAACGATTGTTCGGCTTCCCATCGGCACCATGCCCGTTTCTGAAATCAATGACCCGAGCATACTCCTCTTTAAGAATGCCCTTACTATCTCGGAACGTGACCTTAACTCCGTCTCTCAGCTGCTTATAAAATCCTTGGTTGTGTTGAATTAGGGAACGAGAGTGGTCAAAACTCGTGAGTTGAAGTACAGCATCTGAGATAGCTTCGGGGGGTAACGAAGGATTAAGTCTGATAAGTGCTGCTCGAAGGTCTCTTTCTAGGATGACGTCACGTTCATTCTTTCTTCCCAGCGTTCCGTTTGCACCGAAAGTCTCATCGTTCCATGCGTAAACATTCTCCCAGCCAAGCGCCTTCTCCAAGTGATCTGCAAAAGTCTGCTGAACGAGACGGTCTTCGTTGTTTATGTCTGTAATCATTGAAGACCCTCCATCATATGGTGATTTCTCCTGACATTAGGCGGGGGAGGAGGAGATTACGGGCTTGTCTTGCAAGGTCTCCTTGTCTTTCTAATAACAATCTCTGCCTGAACAGCACACCGCAAACATCGACATACTCCTTCAACAAATCTTCAGGAGGGAGTAAGAGCTTAATTCCTTCAATTTGATTACCGCTTATGTTGGGTTGTGCTGCACCACCCGCAAAATTCGCAATCTGGCTCCTACCTTCTGCTGAGTTGAAAAAGGTAAATAGAAATGGAGTAGGCTCATGGCTGATCTTTGGTTTAAAGACACCGACCCGTTGATTTAAAAGGTGTTTCTTTTCGGTCAATGGCAGTATGCCTACTTTGCCGACTGTGGCGCCTGTCATTGCAATGAGTAGTTCACCCGGCTTGATCTCGAACCGGCTAGCACTATCGGCAATGTTTTCCCCGACGCAATCGCACTTGCTAATATTTAAACCGCCAGGTGTTATATTTCCTATCTTAATGACAGGCACGCCATCGGACTGCCAATCACTACTCTTAAAGGCGAAACCGTTTTGAAGTGTAGCTATATTGCCGATGGTGCCTCGCTGCCACCCCTCCGGCACCCCATCAACGATCTTAGTTTTCTCATGTCCAGGGAATCGCAAGCGCACAAACCATTCTTGGTAGAGCTGACGTGCTGCTTCTTCGAGGAGGGTTATTCGGCGGCGGTTCTTGTCTATTAGTTCGTCATAGTTCGAAAGCACATCGGCTACCTGCGTTTGAGCGGCTCGGTTTAGGTAGGGGATTCTGAATTCTCTTACTTGGCTGGCGTTAAGGTTGTTCTGAGCGGCTCCTCTGGATAACCCTTTGAGCTCCGGATACTGCTGCAACAACGCATAGTAAATGTAACGATAGTCAGCCTTGTTCGAGTCGATGATGAGATTGCAACAGGCTTGATTGGTTGTCAGCGGAATTGCATTGATGGCAACCCTTCCGGCAGAGTTGCCGTACATTGCCACGATTACGCTATTCTTGGGGATCCATTTAGCGTTTGAGTTCTGTAACCCAGCCTCGCTAATAGTGAGTTCGGTCTCATAGATTCTGTTAAAAGTAACCTCTTGAGTTCTTAGCCATGGAATTGAACCACCATAATACTCAACGATCCCAGATGGCGGTGTGCCGCCAGACGTAATGTGCTCACAAAAATATTCCAATGGACGGGAATCTTTCATGAGTCGATTAGCTCCGAAAAGTTCGCAAAGATAGCCTGAGTCAAATTTTGTGCGTCTACCGACAATTCTCGAAGTTCATCATGAATATCGGCTATTGCCTGTTTAAAATCATAATCATCTTCAACTTCAGAAGGAGCAACTCCAACATACCTTCCTGGCGTCAAGCTCCAATCAGCTTCCTCGATCTCCTTCTTGCTAACGGCTTTAACTAAGCCCGGCACATCTTGGAACTCTGCCTCAGGGAAACGGTCTTGAAGCCAACATACTTGCCGATAAAAATAATTCGTTTCTTTTAATTGCTCAACGGCACTCCGCCTTGCTTCATCAAGCTGCTTGATAAGCTTGGTCGCCCCACGGCTTGAGCCGTTTCCATTCTCCTTGTTTTGATCAGTCAAGTTACGAGCAGCGACCTTATGAAGGTGATCAATCTGCTTGATGACCTTCCTTATGCGATTACTGACTGGATCGAATTGCTTTCTTGCTGCGTGCTGCAGCTCGTTTGTTATAGGCGGCTTCGCTGCCAGTTCTGCTTTGAACTCTTCTGCTTCCTTCAGTAGGGTGCTCTTCTCACCCAAGTATGAATCCATCTCTGAACGAAAGTTCGGCTCTTCGCCCTTGTTTGAGCTAGAAAGTTGCGAAGAGATTAGTGACGTGACTTCATTGAGGGCTTCTTCAAAGCCCCGCAGTGATTGCTCGATCAACGAACCTTGCTCACAGGTGGATTCAAGATACCTATTTACAACATTTAGGAACCTCTTCGTCTCCCCACGATACAGCCAAATTATCGCTGACAAGTTGAGCATCTGCTCCGGTGAAAAGTCATAAATCTTTCGAGTAACCTTTCTGTAAATGTTTCGAGCATCAAGCATCAGGACGGAATCTCTGCGCTCTTTCGGCTTGCTCTTATCAAGAAACCAAAGCTCACAGGGAACAGTACGGGTGTAGAAGAAATTTGGACGAATAGCGATCATGAGGTCGACACCGCCAGATTCTACCAACTTTCTTCTGACTTCCTTTTCTTGTCCTCCGGCGCTTGATGCCTGAGAAGACATAACAAATCCGGCTCTCCCTTTTTCATTTAGGTAACTCCAGAAGTAGGAGACCCAAAGGTAATTTCCGTTTGAAACCTTTTTATCTTTGTTTACGCCTGGAAGACCGAAAGGGAGGCGAGGGTCTCCTTTGACTTTTTCGGCTTTGACTTCATCGACGTTGAACGGCGGATTAGCCATCACGAAATCACATTTACCAAGCAGGTTGTGCTCGTCTTGATAAAACGTATTCGCCTCCTTAATCTCTCCCTCAAGTCCATGAACTGCGAGATTCATCTTGGCGAGTTTGATTGTTGTGGCGGTCTTCTCCTGTCCATAGAACACAACCCTTTTCGCCGTATCCTCTCCGAGTCTTTCAATAAAGTGACTCGATTGTACGAACATTCCACCTGACCCACAGGCAGGATCAAATACAATGCCGTGCTCGGGCTCAATTGCGTTCACAATGGTTTGAACTAATGAGGGCGGTGTAAAAAATTCGCCGTTGTCTTGCGCACCCTGCATTGCGAACTTCATGAGGAAGTATTCGTAGATTCGTCCAAATACATCGCCTGATGCGGTATTGAGCACTTCTCGATTAAATATGCGTAATAGATCTTCAAGAACGGTCTTCTCAAATATTGTGTACTCTTTGGGCAGAACGCCTTGAAGCGATGGATGATCAGTTTCAATGTCCTCCATCGCCTGCTGTAAGACCTTACCAAGGTCTGAGTGCGGCACTCCTTTGGGAGAGATAATATGATCCCATCTCGCACTCTCTGGTAACCAAAGCGCACGTCTTCGGGTGTAGTCTGCCTTTACCGATGCCCTTTTTGGCATCTTACCACTCGATTGATCAGCTTGAATTTCAGCGGTAGCCGCTTGGAACCTGTTGAATGCGTGACGGAGGAAGATGACCCCTAGAACGGGCATGCAGTATTCAGAAGATGTGAGCTTGGAGTTAGCTCGCAGGTTATCAGCTGCTTCCCAGAGGTCGCTCTCAAGCTTTTCGATGTCTCGCATTGCGTTACTACTCATTTGTCATTTCCTTGCTTGCACTGCCACCGGTGCGTACCCATTCATCGATTTCAGTGATCTTGAATCGCCATAACCTTCCAACCTTGTGCGCTGGCATATCCTTGCGCTCAAGCCATTTATAGATGGTGAACGTCTTTACATTGAGATGTTGGGCTATCTGCTCCACCGATACCCATTGCTCGGTAGCTGGATTTAGATCCATGCGTCTATCCAAGAAAGAAACGTTTGTCCAATTGGTACTACAAGGTCTAAAGAGATTCTATAACACCATACACAGATGTGCTTTTCAACGGGTAATCCACCTGATGATACAGGTCGTGGGGCTTGGGTTTGGCTACTCCTCCAGAGCCTTCTCTATGGCAGCCAATTCGTCAGCCACTCGGTAGAGAAACTGCACCACCTGAAGGTGCTGTTCGTGTTTTGTGAGGACGATGTTGATGTGAATCTCCATGCCATCTTGGTTGATGTCGTATAGCTTTGAAAGAGAAGGAGGCTGGGTTTCTTCTTGGAGGCAGTTTGATCGATTTTTGTGGAATTGCTTGAATTTCAGTAGTGCCATGTTTTGCTCCTTCTATTTGTGGAGGACGATCAACTCAATCGATGCATCATCACTCACTGCTCCACGATGATAACTAGAACGTCTCGGTAGTCTTTGATGGCGAGGTCAATCTCTTTTATCGCTTTAGCCTTCATGCGTTGCTTTTTGGAGGTGTGTAGAGCTTTTTCGATCTCATGCACGTAAATTTGTTTTGGTTTGGTTTCTAACAATTTTCTGGCTGCATCTTGTTTTGTGATCTTAGCCATTGCTCTTACCTCTCTTTAGAATGACGATCTCATATTAATTAGTCATGATCATGAAGATATTTATCGAGCTTCCTTTTCGTAGCTTTTAGTGATTCCTGGTGTTGAAGAAAGGCGTCGAGACTAAGAAGCTCTTCATCGATCTTGGCTTTCAGATACATCCTTATGAGAGCTAGGCGAGTGATACGCCTGGAGCGTGCGAGGGTGTCTAGGTCTGAGATCCAATCAGGTTCTAGTAGGAGTCTTAGCTGAGTGAACTTGGGCTTCTTTATAGACATCGATGGTGCTTCCTAAATGACTTTTATTTTGTATCTTCACTGTATAGCTATTTATAAAGGCACTGGGCTCAGAACGTTTCATAGAAGCATCGTGATTCTCACGATGACGAGCTTCGCTCGTGGTGCTGATAGAGTTAATTTGTTTTTATGATTATTAAGATCCATATAATGTGCGGTAGTTTGGAGATACACTTCGCCCGTCAAAGGCGAAGATTTTGATGTGCGTATAGCTCATCGATACATTGTGTTTGCACGTAGCTCTTTTGAGAGCGAGGGCGGTTAGAGCGGTCTCCTCGTAAGTGCAGCTTGCTGTTGTCCTAGCGGCAAGCATCATCAAAGCCAACACAACGACTTTGAGTGCTTTGCGAGTTCCAAGTGTAGGGATTGCTCGCATCGTGACGGAATGTTCTCTATTCAATGTTCGCTCGTGTTACCAGCTAGGTTCCATCTTACCTCTTGATCGATCGAACATATCTGCGACGTTGTGCGAGCATTGGAAGCATGCCCGTGATTTATGAGGTCGCTATGTAGAAGAAGAGTTCTTGTTAAGAAACGTGAGAGCAGCTTCTCCTATACTCTATTTATACACGCAGCTGATTCGATAATAGTTACAGGGGGTTAAGGGTGTATTTTTAATCGCCCGGGTAAGTGCTTGAAATCACGTAGGGGTGGAACTGATGAGATTATTCGCAGAAGATCATCAGTCGGTCGTAACGTATCTAATCCACAAAGGGTTTTATAAAGCCGCAGGGGACTCTCATCTGGAACTGATGACAAAACGATAATCTCTTTAGTCGTAGTAAAGAGGAGTTCGTATGTTGAGTCGTCAAGCAAAGGTTCTCTCAGATATGCAGATCAGAGCAGTCTTAGGAGCTCTGGTGAGCGGTAGGAACGCTCGTCGCAATAGAGTGATGTTCTTGCTCTCGCTTCATGGATTGCGAGCCAAAGAGATCGCAGCGCTTGAGATCTCAATGGTAACCGATGCAGAAGGGTACGTTGGAAGTGAGATTAGACTCGAGGATAGAGCTTCTAAAGGCAAATCGGGACGGGTTGTTCCGATGAGTAAAGCTCTTAGGTGCGAGCTGGAAGAGTATCTTCGAGAGAGGGGTGAGTGTACTAGCAGACATGTGATCGTCACTGAGCGTTCAGAGCATTTCAGTGCTCACGCAGTGGTGGTCTTCTTTGAGCGACTGTATAAGCGTCTTGGATTTAGTGGTGCAACGTCGCACTCAGGGAGAAGAACGTACATTACGAGAGCGGCACGAAAGATATCTCATGCAGGAGGCTCTTTGAGAGATGTTCAACTGCTTGCTGGACACAGTCAGCTTTCGACGACGCAGCGATACATCGAGCAGGATGGTGAGGCTCAACGAAAAGTCACCTCGATGTTATATGAATAGCTGAGATCGTTCTCATCCTGTTCTCAGCTAGCGGTCTTCTTGCTTCCTTACACTGACCGAACTACATTCTCACCCTGCGAACTCATAAAGAGCAGCAAGTGAGAACAAGCATTTACATCGGGCTATTCTCACTCTGTTCTCATTGAGGGAGTGTGCTTGTAGATAGTTGAAACGAGACTGGAATCAGTTCGCACAAGCTTCTTAAAATCCCGGGACCGAAAGGTCGTGCCGGTTCAAGTCCGGCCTTGGGCACAC
>CAZVMA010000032.1:0-1429 GCA_964628545.1 uncultured Pseudomonadales bacterium
GCACCACCCCGTTGCCGATCAGGCACTGCACACCGGGACGGAGGATGCCGGACGGGATCAGATGCAGCACGGTCTTGGCGCCGCCGATGACCAGCGTGTGGCCGGCGTTATGTCCGCCCTGGAAACGCACAACCGCCGCAGCCTCCTCGGTGAGGAGATCGACGATCTTGCCTTTGCCTTCGTCACCCCACTGGGTGCCGACCACGACGACGTTGCGTCCCATCAGAATATGCTCGTTGTTGTGGAAACCGACCTTCTGAGACCGCGCACCGGATCGGCGTGCGCGCTGCACCGGCGCAGGCGGGGCGGCGGCTAGCGCGGCTGCACCAGCCACTGACCGCCCGACCAGAGCAGTATCCGGTCACAGCGGCTCGGCGGCGCCTCGTCGGCGGCGAGGGCCGCAACCACGATCTCGCCTGCGGCCCGAAGCGCGCGGATTCTAGCCGACCTCTCGGCATCGTGCAGGGCTTCCGCCGAGCCGTCCCGAGACGCTCCGGCTGATGCTGTCGAAACCGGTGACAGCGGAGCCCAGATCGCGGGCAACGCCTGCGCGGCCCCATCGAGCATCAGTTTCAGGCTGACATCGAAACCGGTGGCCGACCGATCGCCCGGCTGGCCGAGCGCAGCACCGGCACCATCAAAACGACCACCCCGCGCAATGGCGCTACCGCGAGCACGGGCGTTGCCGCGCTCATCCTGGTAGGCCGTGAACACCGGGCCCGTGTGATAGCCATAGCCGGCAAGCTCTGCCAGATCGAACCGCAGGTCGAGATCAGGCACCCTGGCCTGCACCATGTCCGCCAACCGCTCGAGCGACTGGAGGGCAGCAAAAACCCCGGCCGGTGCACCCTGCAGACAGTCGCGCGCGCGGTTCAGCACATCGCGACGCCCCATCAGGGTCGGCAACAGCACCCACTGGGCCGCGCCTGGCCGATCGGACACGATGGCCGCGATATCGGTCTGCGACTTGCTCTGCACCGCGGCAAACAGGGCGCGCTCTGCGGCGGGCGCAAGGCCAAGCGGCTGCACCAGCTGCTGATAAATGCCGACGTGCCCCAGCACCAGTACGGGATGCGTGATGCCTCCCGCGGCCAGGACCTCGACCAGCAGGGCGATAACCTCGGCATCGGCCGATAGATCGGACGCGCCGAAGATCTCGGCGCCGGCCTTGAACGGAATCCGACTGTCGAGCACTTCCGACGGCATGGCGTGCACCACGGTTCCGGCGTAGCACAGGCGCTGGACGCCACGGGCTCCCAGCGCGTGGGCGTCGATTCTGGCGGCTTGGGAGGTGATGTCGGCGCGGACGCCGAGCAGGCGACCGGAACGCTGATCGACCACCTTCAGCGTCTGCAGATCGAGGTCGCTGCCGGAACCGACCAGCAGGGCATCGAGATATTCGATCAGCGGGGGTTCGATGTACTCAAAC
>CAZVMA010000032.1:1439-13719 GCA_964628545.1 uncultured Pseudomonadales bacterium
CGACGAAGCGCCTCGAGCGCCGCGGCATCGGGGGGGAGCAGGTCTTCCACGCCGTCCGGCAGGCGCCAGTTCAACATGTCGGTCAAGGCGTCGATTCCTGCTGCTGGAGTCACGTCGTGCAGCCGCCGAACCGAGCTTTGGGGTCGGCGCGACTGCGGTCTGGCTTACTTGTCCGGGTCGAGGTACTTGAAGAATTCGCTGTTCGGATCGAGCACCATGACGTCCGAGCGGTCCCGGAAGACGGCAGTATAGGCGTTCAGGCTGCGGTAGAAGGCATAGAACTCGGGGTCCTTGCTGAAGGCAGCCGCGTACACCGATGCCGAGCGGGCGTCGCCGTCACCGCGCACCTGCTCCGCCTCACGATAGGCCTCGGCCTCGATGACCACTTTTTGACGCTCGGCATCCGCACGAATGCCGGCCGCAAGCTCACGTCCGGTCGCGCGATACTGGCGCGCCTCGATCTGTCGCTCGGAATTCATGCGTTCGAACACCGAAGCCGAGACTTCCGCCGGCAGGTCGATGCGCTTGACGCGTACATCGACCACCTCAATACCGGCAGCCTGGCCCATGACCCGGTTCAGCTGCTGCTTCAGCTCCGTCATCAGCTGGTCGCGCTGGCCCGATACCACCTCGTGCATGTCGCGACGGCTGATCTGGTTGCGCAACCCTTCGTTGATCCGCTCCTGCAGAATTCGGCTGGCTATCGAATCGTCAAAGCCAGTTGCTTCGTAGAACCGCTGCACGTCGTTGATGCGCCACTTGGCGAATGAGTCGACGATCAGCGGCTTCTTTTCCAGGGTGAAGTAGGTTTCTGACTGCGAATCAAGCGTCAGCACGCGCGCATCCGCGCGACGCACCGTTTCCGCCACCGGCAGCTTGAAGTGCAGACCGGGCTTGACGTCGGCTTCGGATACGGCGCCGAACCGCAACAGAATGGCCCGCTCCGTCTGGTGCACCGTGTACACACTGTTCGAGGCCACGAACAGCACCAGCACGGCGAGAATGCCCAGAGACAAACTACGAGTGTTCATGTGGATCTCCGCTTGGTCTCGACTTGCCGCTACCGATCACCGACTGTCCCGGGGACGGTTGGCCGCTGCCCGGTCGCTCAGTTCGCGCACGATGGAATCGGCAATGCCGCGAATGGCCTCATCACTCGGAGGCGATGATGTGCCGGCCCCGCCGCCCTGGGCCAAGCGATCCAGCGGCAGGTACATGATGTTGTTGCCGCCCTCCATGGCGACGAGCACCTTGGACGTGCTGCCGAGCACCGTCTCCATGGCGTCGAGGTACAAGCGATCGCGCGTGACCTCTTCGGCCTGCTCATACTCCGCCAGCAGCTTGTTGAAGCGATCGGCCTCACCCTCGGCTCGCGCTACCACACGATCGCGGTACGCGTTCGCTTCCTCGATGATGCGCTGGGCTTCACCGCGCGCCTCAGGGATCACCGACTCGGCGTGGGCGTTGGCTTCGTTGATCAGCCGCTGTTCGTCTTCCTTGGCCTTTTGCACGTCGTTGAAGGCGTCCGCAACCTGCGCCGGCGGGGCGCTGCGATCAATGTTGACCTTGTCGAGACGAATGCCCGTGCCATAACCGTCGAGGTAGCTCTGCAGGCGTTCCTGCACGTCCACGCCAATGGCCTCGCGGCCCTCGGTGATCACGTCGTTCATCAGCGAGCCGCCGACGACGTGGCGCAGCGCGCTCTCCGTGGCCTGGGTAACGCTGACCCGGGGATCACGCACATTCACCAGATAGGCTTTGGGGTCGGCAACGACGTACTGCACGGTCAGCGAAACGTCGACGATGTTCTCGTCCTCGGTGAGCATCAGCGCCTGATGACTGTGCGAATTGATGCGCGTGACGTTGACCAGTTCGACGCGATCGATGAGCGGCGGGTTCCAGTGCAGGCCCGGACCCACCACGCTGTCCTGGACGGCGCCAAACCGGAACACGACGCCCTGTTCGCCCTGATCGACCTGATACAGGCCCATCACGCCATAGCCGACGGCCGCGATCGCCAGCACAACGCCGAAGATGCGCGCGCTGAAGGCATTGCCCGTACCGCCGCCGCCCGAGCGGTCTCCGCGGCCACCACCGAAAATGCCGCTGAGCTGCGCCTGCAGCTTGCGAAACGCTTCATCGAGATCCGGAGGGCCCTGATCATTGCGATTGCCCCAGGGATCCCTGCCGCCACCCGAGTTGCCACCGGGGCCGCCACCAGGCTCATTCCAGGCCATCAGACATGCTCCATGCCGTAAACGTTGCGTGTCACTACTTCTAACGCTATGCCGCCGCGCATCATGCGTGCCCGAGCATTATGCGACCAGCGCCGCGAGCCGGCCGCGCAGTTTAGGTAGCGCCCCAAACCGGTGCAACCAGACCAGCGTCGGCCTCTGGCGCCCGCAGCAGCTCGGGCGCTTCTCGCTCAAGGCGCGCCAACAGTGCCGCGTCCGCACGCATCAGTATCCGGGCGCCACCGTCATCGCGCGGTGATTCCTCGAGCACCGCGCCGTGCCTGTAGAGCAAGGAGCGAATGCGCCCATCGGTTGGCGACAGCTCAACGACGATCGGTGGAGCGACGCCGAGACGCACCCCGATAGCTTCGCGCAGGGCAGCCAGGCCCTGTCCCGTGCGAGCACTGACCGCCACCGTTTCCGCGCGCGTTTCGAGCCCGTTGGTGCGCAACGCGGCACCGCCGTCGGGCAGCGCATCAACTTTGTTCAGCACCACGATGGTGGGCAGCTCGAGTGCGCCGATCTCTTCGAGTACGGCGTTTACCTGCTGGATGCGGGTGTTGGGGTCCGGGCAGGCGCCGTCGACGACGTGCAGCAGCAGGTCGGCGTTGGCAACCTCTTCCAGAGTGGCCTTGAACGCGTTCACCAGAGCGTGCGGCAAGTGGCTGATGAAGCCGACCGTATCGGCCAACACCACCTCACCCACACCGGCGACAGGCAGGCGGCGCATGGTGGGATCAAGCGTTGCGAACAGCTTGTCCTCGGCCAGCACGTCGGCCGTGGTCAGCGCGTTGAACAAGGTGGATTTGCCGGCATTCGTGTAGCCGACCAGCGACACCGTGCGCACCTGTCCGCGCTGACGGCGCCGCCGACCTTGGGCGCGGCGCGACTCGACGGCGATCAGCTTCTGTTCGGTGGCGCGCACCCGCTCGGCCAGCATGCGCTGGTCGAGCTCGAGCTGGGTTTCGCCGGCGCCGCCGCGCAGGCCGATACCGCCCTTTTGACGCTCGAGGTGCGTCCAGCCGCGCACCAGGCGGGTCTGGGCGTGCTGCAGCTGGGCAAGCTCGACCTGCAGCTTGCCCTCGTAGGTGCGGGCCCGGTCGGCAAAGATGTGCAGGATGAGTTCGGTGCGCGTCATCACGCGACAGCCGAGATCGCGCTCCAGATTGCGCTGCTGGGTCGGCGACAGTCCGTGGTTGACGATCAGCAGGTCGGCGCTTGCCAGCGCCAGTCGGGCCTTGAGCTCTTCAAGCTTGCCTGCGCCCACAAATGACCTCGGATCGGGCTTCTGGCGGCTGCCGGTGACCGTGTCGACAACGTCGACGCCGGCAGTGCGCGCCAGCTCGGCGCATTCATCGGCACTATCCGGCTCAGCTGCCCCTCGATCCTTGAACTGCAGATGCAGCACCACCGCGCGGCGGCCCGCCTCCGGACGATCGAAAAACAATGGCGCTCCTGCCCGCGTACGGGCGCTTGGTCGGGTCTGGCCGCAGGTGCCTCAGGCAGGCCCCGGAGCCTCGTCTTCTCCCGTCGCACCCTGCGGCGCGAACTTCACGCTGCGCGAAGGCACGACCGTCGAAATGGCGTGCTTATAGACCATCTGGCTGACATTGTTGCGCAACAAGACGACGAACTGATCGAAGGACTCGATCTGTCCTTGCAGCTTGATGCCGTTCACGAGATAGATCGAGACCGGGATTCGCTCTTTGCGCAGCGCGTTCAGATACGGGTCCTGCAGCGAGTGGCCCTTCGACATGGTTTCGGTCTCCTCGTCACCGGCCGTGGCGACGCGGGGGCAATATGGCGGCCAGTTCCCGAGAATTCAAGGGCGCAACCCCGGACGCCGAGCGGCAGGCTTCGGGGGCGCGGGCCTCACGGACCCGCTGCGGGACCGGGGTCGCCCAAACGAGCGGCGAGCGTCGAACCAATCTGCACCGCGGATCCGGCAGTCACCCAGCCGAAACTGCGCAGCCAGGTCAGCTGCCGTCGGGCCAGCTGCCGGGTTGCCGCCAGCACCGCGGGCGCCAGCGCGTCAGCAGCCAGCGCGCCGTCCAGATGCGCCCAGGCCTGCCGGTAACCGACCGCGCGAAGGCTGGGCAGACCTGCGTGCAGATCGGTGCGCGACCGCAGAGCCCGCACTTCGTCCATGAACCCCGCGGCGAACATCGCGGTCAGCCGCTGCTCGATGCGCTGGTGCAGCAGCGCACGCGAGTCCGGAACGACGGCGTACGCCTCAAATCCGACGCCGAGCCGAGCCGCCACATCGGCTGCCGGCTGACCCGCCCACCAGGCCGAGAGCGGGCGCCCGGTCTGGCGCCAGACCTCAAGCGCCCGCAGCAGGCGCTGCGGGTTGTTGGGGTGAATGCCCGCAGCCGCCTGCGGATCAACCGCAGCAAGCTCGGCGTGCAGCGCCGCCAGGCCGCGCGCATCCGCCTCGGCCGACAGCGCCTCGCGAACCGCCGCGTCTACGGGCGGCAGCGCGGCGAGTCCCTCACGAAACGCGCGCAAATACAGCATCGTGCCGCCGACCAGCAGCGGAATGCGTCCGGCGCCGAGGGCGGACCGCACCGCCGCATCGGCATCGGCCAGGAACTCGGCCACCGAATAGGTTTCCGACGGGTCCCGGATATCGATCAGGGCGTGCGGAAAGCGCGCCAGTTCATCGCGCGTCGGTTTCGCGCTGCCAATATCCATGCCGCGGTAGACCTGCGCCGAGTCGATGCTGATCAGCGCCACTGGATAGCGAGCGGCAAGCTCGAGCGCCACTGCGGTCTTTCCCGCCGCGGTGGGCCCCACCAGGGCGAATACCTTAGCGCCGTCATTGCCCAAGTCGGTCATTACCTAAGTCGGTCATTGCCCAAGTCGGTCATTGGCTGAATCGGTAACTGCCCGAAATAGTCATTGGCCGCGCAGGAACAGGCGATCCAGCGCGTCGAGCGAGCGCACCAGATACGTCGGTCGACCATGGTTGCACTGGCCCGCATTCTCGGTTTGCTCCATCTGCCGCAGCAGCGCATTCATCTCCGGCAGCGACAGACGCCGATGCGCGCGAACGGCGGCGCGGCAGGCGAGGTTGCCAAGCAGATCCAGCTCGCGCGCGCTCGGGCCGACCGCTTCCGCGGGGTCAGCGCCGGGGACATCACCTATACCCATGCGGTCGCGCTCAAGCGCATCCGCCAGCAAATCGCGGACCATGCCTGCCACGTCACCATCAGCCAGCAGCGCCGGCACCTCGCGCACGGTAATGGTCATGATGCCGCTGCGCTCAACCAGCAGGCCGTAGCCCGAGCAGATCTCGGGGGCGACCTCCGCTAGGTCCGCCTCGGCTTCCGTCACATCCAGCACCACAGGTACCAGCAGGCGCTGACTGGCAAGCGTCTGCGTCACGCGGGCGACTTTGAGTGCCTCATAAATGATGCGCTCATGAGCCGCGTGCATGTCCACCACGACCAGCCCTTCGGCGTTCTGCGCCAAAATATAAACGTCATGGAGCTGGCCGATGGCGTAGCCGAGCGGCGGTACGTCGGCGGAACGGAGCGATGCAGGTCCGTGAGACACCGGGCGCGGTGGCGCGTGAATGCCGGCATGCGCGCCGAACGCAGCCGCGGGCACCGCCCCGAACGACGTGACGGCCCCGATCGGCAGCGGGGGGCTTGGCGGACCATCCGCAATTGCGGGCCCTGTGCGGTCAGACACGGCGTGCCGCGGGCTCCACAGCGGCGGCCCCCGAAGCGCGGTCAGCGCGTTCAGCAGCGCTTCGCCGCCCGGCTGCCGATCGCCGAACGGCAACCCATCCTGTCTGGGCGGCGGAAACTGGGCGACCGGCCGCTCGGTCGCCACCTGCTCGACGCCCATCACTCCGTCCGGACGCTGTTCGCGGAGTGCGCGATTGAGTTTGCCGAAAATGAAATCATGCACGGTCCGGCCATCCCGGAACCGCACCTCGTGCTTGGTCGGATGCACGTTGACGTCGACCGCTTCCGGCGGCACGTCCAGGAACAGCACGAACACCGGGTGCCGAGCACCAAACAGGACATCGCGATAGGCCTGCCGAACCGCATGGGCGACCAGTTTGTCCCGAACGACGCGGCCGTTGACGTAAAAATACTGCTGATCCGGCTGGCTGCGGCTGTAGGTGGGCTGCCCTACCCAGCCGTGCAGGCGCAGATCCGCGCCAGTCTCGTCCAGACGCACGCTTCGCGGCAGAAAATCAGGCGCCAGCAAACGTCCGATCCGGTCTGCCGGAGTGCCCGCCGGCAGCGCCAGGGTCACGCGGTCAGCGCCGTGGCGAAGCTCGAATGCCACCTCCGGGTACGCCATGGCGACGCGGCGCACGACCAGGTCAACCTGCGCCAATTCGGTTCGCTCGCTCTTCAAAAACTTGCGCCGGGCCGGGGTGTTGAAAAACAGGTCGGTAACCTCAACGGTCGTACCCTGCGGATGGGCCGCCGGCGCTACCGGCTGCAACGCCCCGCCCTCGACCACCAGTCGGGCAGCCGCCGCGCCGCTGGCCGTGCATGAGGTGATGGTGACTCGCGCCACCGAACTGATACTGGCCAACGCTTCGCCGCGAAAACCCATGCTCATCACGCACGCCAGGTCATCGGCGTCGCGGATCTTGCTGGTGGCGTGGCGACGCACAGCGAGCGGCAGGTCGTCAGCATGAATGCCGGCGCCGTTGTCGCGCACCAGCACGCGCTTAACGCCGCCATCCTCGACCAAAATTCGAATGTCGCGTGCGCCTGCGTCGAGACTGTTCTCGATCAGCTCCTTGACCAGCGAGGCGGGGCGTTCGACGACCTCACCCGCCGCGATCTGGTTGGCGACCTGCGCGCCGAGTTCATGAATCCGCTGCTGCATGCCTGATTCGACCCCCGAGCGGGGTCGACGTCAGCCAGCCGGTATGACGAGCGTCTGCCCCACCTTGATGATATCGCCTCGCAGTCCGTTCGCGGCGCGCAGCCGGCTGGTCGACACACCGTAGCGACTGGCGATGCCGGACAGCGTATCACCGCGGGCGATGCGATAGCGCACATCGCTGCCGATGCCGCCCACCGCCTGGCTGCCTGAGATCCCTGTGTCCCTGCCGCTCTGACGCGCGGCGATCAGCGTACCGGGCGGCGCATTACCCTCCATGTAGCGGATGATCCCGCGCGCAATGGCGTCCACCAGTCGGTCCTGGTGCGCGGCGTTATTCAGCTTGCGCGCTTCCTCTGGATTCGAGATGAATCCCGTTTCGATCAGGATCGACGGGACATCGGGCGATTTCAGCACCACGAAGCCGGCTTGCTCGACGCGCCGCTTGTGCAGGCGCCCGACCCGCGCCAGCTCACCCAGCACAGCCTGGGCCGCCTCGATGCTGGCCGAGCGGTTAGCGGTCATCGACAGGTCCAGCAGCACGTGGGCGAGCATGTCGTCCTTCTCGCTGAGCGAGACATCGCCAACTCCGCCAATCAGGTCCGAGCGGTTCTCCCGTTCCGCAAGCCAGCGCGCGTTTTCGCTCGAGGCACCCCGGTCCGACAGCGTGTAGACCGATCCACCGGTCACGCGCGGGTTGCGGAACGCGTCGGCGTGCACGGACACAAACAGGTCGGCACGCTGCTCGCGCGCGATGTCGGCACGCTTTCTGAGCGGAATGAAGTGATCGCCCGAGCGCACAAGTTTGGCCTCGAAGCCCGGCGCGCGATTAATGCGGGCCGCCAGCTTGCGCGAGATGTTGAGCGTGACGTGTTTTTCCTGAATACGACCGGGGCCAATGGCGCCGGGGTCCTGCCCGCCGTGTCCGGCATCGATCGAGATGACCACCTTGCGCGCGGGCTCGGGTCTGCGGACATCCGGGGCTCGCTGCACCGGTTGCGCCGCCTGAACTGGCGCCGCGACCGGAGTCTGCGGGGTTTGGGCGACGGGGCGTGACGCGGCAGATGCGTGCAGGTCGAGCACCAGCTGCCGGCCGCCCTGCGGGCCCTGCTGAACCTGTACGAGGCCGGGCCGGACGTCTACGGCGAGATCGAGGACGATGCGGAAATCCGCCCCGCGCACCGCGGCCCGAACCGCGCGCACCCGCGTTTGTCCAGCGGCGCTGCCCGCCGTGGTGAAACCGGGGCGAGGTTGGACGCCCTTCAGATCGATGACCACGCGAGCCGGGTTTGTCAGCGTGAATACGGCATGCTCCGCCGGTGCGCTAAGATCCAGCAGCACCCGCGTAAACCCGGCCGCTTCCTGCATGCGGACGGCTGCCAGCCGTCCGGCGGCCGCGCTGGCGTCAGCCGCAGACGCCGCCAGTAGTGCCAGCAGCGCCCCCGTCCGAAGCAAAGCCCGGAGCGTACTGTTGGGTATCGCGAACGCGAATCTCAAGGCGCCGGCCTCCGCCTTCCGCCAACAACCACAGCTCGACATCGGGCGCCGGCAGCACGCCAACACCCCGTTCGGGCCACTCCACGAGCTTCAGAGCATCGGACGACAGCAGGTCATCGATGCCGATCAGCCACAGCTCCTGCGGATCGATGATCCGATAGAGGTCGAAATGGTAGACCATTCTCGATCCTAAATCATGAGTCTCAAGAATGGTATACGTTGGACTCTTCACAGAATTGGCATAACCCAGGCCGCGCAGGATAGCCCGCACCAGGGTGGTCTTGCCGGCGCCGAGATCACCATTGAGAAATACGAGCGCCGTTTCCGGCAGACGACGGGCAAGCGCGCGTCCGGCGGCCTCGGTGGCGTCCACATCGGGAAGAAATACGGTCTCGATGACGCTCGACATTCAAAACCCACCCTGCCGGCCATGCGCGTCGCGCTCCGCCGCCGCGAGCAGCGCAATCACCTCGGGCAACAGGTCGCCCGCCAGCAAACTGCGCTCGCCCAACATTGCCGCCACACGGTCGCCGGCAGCGCTGTGCAGGCACGCGGCCGCCATCGCCGCGCCACCGGGGTCGAGCCCCTGCGCCAGCAACCCGCCCACCAATCCTGCAAGCACGTCCCCCGTGCCCGCCGTGGCCATGCCCGGATTGCCGTGCCCGCAGACGCCCAGCAGTCGCGGGGACTGATCGCCGTCTGCCTCAGCGACCAGCGATCCGGCGCCCTTCAACACCACGGCGCCACCCAGCCGAGCCGCAAGCGCGAGCGCGGCGGCCGGTCGATCACCCTGGATCTCGCGGCTGGATAGCCCCAGCAGCGCGGCCGCCTCGCCTGGATGGGGAGTCGCCACTACCGGCGCATCCGGACGCGCGCCGAGCGCGGCCAGACACTGCAGCCCGTCAGCATCCAGCACCAGCGGCTTGCGCGTGGCTAACGCAGCCTCCAGCAGCTCACGCCCCCAGACTCCGCGCCCGAGCCCGGGGCCAACGACGAGGCAGGTCGCGCGGGCGAGCGCGCCTGCTCGCTGATCCTGATGGTCCGCCGCCACCACCATCAATTCCGGGCGACGGGCGAGCAGCGGTCCGCGGTGCGCGGTGCGCGTAATCACGGTGACCAGTCCGGCACCAGCCCGCAGCGCGGCTTCGGCAGCCAGTATCACCGCACCCCCCATATCCTCATCGCCGCCCAACACCGCCACGTGGCCGAACTGCTGCTTCCAGGCATCACGCGGACGGCGCGGCAGGCGCGCGCGCGCCGGCAGGTCGTGCCAGACCAGCCAGGGCAATCCTGGGTGCTGGCGGTACACGGAAGCGCCGAGGCCCAGGGCGGCAAAGTGCCGCTCGCCCGCCGCGGTAACGCCCGGGCCGGTATGCAGGCCAAGCTTGCGGCCAACAAACTGCAGCGTCACGTCGGCATGCACCACCGGGTCCGATACCGATCCGGTATCGGCATCAACGCCCGTAGGCAGATCGAGCGCCAGCACCGGACGACCGGTGCCGTTTATCCAGCGCACAGCCGCTGCGAAGGCCGGACGAAGATCGCCTTTCAGACCGGTGCCGAGCAATGCATCCACAATCACTTCACCGCTCGCAGCCGACGGCCAGTCGGCGCGCGGGACCACGCCTGCCGCCAGCGCGTCCTGCCGCGCCCGCGCGGCATCGCCAGCAAGCCGAGCGGGCGGAACCACCTCCAGCAGCTCGACCGCGAGCCCCAGCGACCGCGCGCGCGCGGCCACCACGTAACCGTCACCGGCGTTATTGCCCTTGCCGCAGCAGATGGTGAGCGTCCGGGCAGAAGGCCAGCGGAACAGCAGCAACGCAAGCGCGGCCTCGCCCGCTCGCTGCATGAGGTCGTAGCCGCTGATCCCGTGCGCGGCGCTGCCCGCCGCGTCCAGCGCTCGGCAGGCGGCCGCGGTATACAAATCGCTGTCGAACTGCTCGCCAACCTGCGGGCGATCGGAGTACGCGCGGGCAGCAAGGCGCCGGGCGTCGGACGGCGAATGTGTCACGGCGCAGGTCCTCCGGTAACGAGTCAAGCCGCTCAGTATACTGGCGGCATGGACGCCAACCGCATCCCCGACATGTCCCGGCTCGCCGACCTAATCGGCGACTGGGCGCATGCGCTGGGTTTCGATGCGGTCGGCATCACCGACACCCATCTCGACGACTACCGCGAACGCTTTCAGCGCTGGCTGGCGGCCGGCCACCACGGTGCAATGCAGTGGCTGGAACGCCATGCCGACCTGCGCCTGGACCCGACCCTGCTGGAACCCGGCACCTGTCGCGTGATCAGCGTGCGCATGCCATACCTTGCCGAGGGTACCGAGCCGCTGACGGTGCTCGCGGATCCCAGCCGGGCCTACATCTCCCGCTATGCCCTCGGACGCGACTATCACCGGGTCGTGCGACAGCGACTGGCGCGCCTGGCGCGCCTGATTGACGGGGCGCTGCGAGACTGCGAGGTCGAGACCGGGTCGGAATTACGGTCGACGCCGCCGCAACCCCGCTTTCGCGCCTTTACTGATTCGGCACCGGTGCTCGAGAAAGCGCTGGGCGAAAAGGCCGGCCTCGGCTGGATCGGCAAGCACACGCTGCTGCTCGACGCCCAGGCGGGCTCGTGGTTTTTCCTCGGCGAGATTTACACCAACGTGCCGCTGCCGCTGACCCCGGCCAGCGCTCGCCAAAACAACGCCTGCGGGTCCTGCCGCGCCTGCATGTCCGTATGCCCCACGGGCGCGATCATCGCGCCGCATCAGCTGGACGCGCGCCGCTGTATCGCCTACCTCACCATCGAGCATCCCGGGAGCATTCCGGTACCGCTGCGGCCCTTGATCGGCAACCGCATCTTCGGCTGTGACGACTGCCAGCTTTACTGTCCCTGGAACCGCTTTGCACAGCGCGCCACGCTGCCGGACTTCGCTCCGCGCCACGAATTGGACCGCGCCAGCCTGCTTCAGCTGTTCGCCTGGAACGAAGCCGACTACTTGCGGTTCACGGAGGGCTCGGCCCTGCGGCGTGCCGGCTTCGAGCGCTGGCAGCGGAATCTGGCCGTGGCGCTGGGTAACGGACCGTCAACGCCGGAAGCCATAGCCGCCCTGACCGCAAGGCGCGCGGGGGCGACGGCCATGGTGCGTGAACACATCGACTGGGCGCTCGCCCGACTGGGTGCAGGAGAGAGCGGGGCGGGACCAGCACCTGGGTGCTGAATCTCGTGCGGCGTCAGGGTTTCTGCCAGCGAAGAAAGTGCTCGCGGTAGTAGCGCAGTTCTTCGATCGACTCGCGGATATCGGCAAGCGCGGTGTGCTCGTTGCGCTTGCTGTAACCCGCCGCCAAATCCGGCCGCCAGCGCTGCACCAGCTCCTTGATGCTCGAGACATCGATCATGCGGTAGTGGAGGTAGCTCTCCAGCGTGGGCATGTAGCGGGTCAGAAAGCGCCGATCCTGCCAGATGGTGTTGCCGCACAGCGGCGAACGCTTCTTTTCCACGTGTTGCTCGAGAAACGCCAGGGTCGTCGCCTCTGCCTCCTGTTCCGACACGCCAACGGTGCGCACGCGCTCGAGCAGGCCGGACGCGCCGTGCTGGCGCTGGTTCCAGTCGTCCATCGCGGCGAGCAGCGATTCTGGCTGGCGCACAACCAGCACCGGACCCTCGGCCACCACATTCAGGTCGCTGTCGGTCACGATAGTCGC
>CAZVMA010000033.1:0-13483 GCA_964628545.1 uncultured Pseudomonadales bacterium
GGAATGGCGCGCCACGGCGGCGGCGCCTTCTCCGGCAAGGATCCGTCCAAGGTCGACCGCTCGGCCGCCTACGCGGCGCGCTACGTGGCCAAGAACATCGTGGCTGCCGGTCTCGCCGATCGCTGCGAGATTCAGGTGAGCTACGCCATTGGCGTAGCCGAGCCGACCTCCATCAGCGTCAACACCTTCGGCACCGGCAAACTGCCCGACGCGAAAATCGTTCAACTGGTGCGTGAGCATTTCGATTTGCGGCCCCGCGGCCTGATCGCCATGCTCGACCTCAAGCGGCCGATCTATCGCGCCACCGCGGCCTACGGTCACTTCGGCCGCAACGAGCCCGACTTCACCTGGGAGCGGACCGATCGCGCCGCCGCACTGGCCGCCGCCCTTTAGCGGCAAAAATCAGGGAGCACACGATGTCTGCCAAGCGGGTCGCCAGCCGAGTGCCGTCCAGCACGCCGTTCACCGCGGAAGCAGCGGGCAGCCCGCGCGTGTCGCTGGAATTCTTTCCGCCCCGTCGTACCGAGGGCGATGCGGGCGGCAGCGGTATCGACGGGGTCATCGAGCGCCTGCGCGATCTGAACCCGGTCTTCTGCTCCTGCACCTACGGTGCCGGCGGTTCCACCAGAGACGGCACACGCGAGACGGTGCGCCGCCTGATCGAGCTGGGTTTCGATGCGGTCCCGCACCTGTCGATCGGCACCGACTCGGAGTCGGACATCGGCGCGCTGCTGGATCACTATCGCCAACTGGGCGTGCGCCGCATTGTCGCGCTGCGCGGTGATGTGCCTTCGGGCGTCGGCCGGGCACGTCTCGTGCACAACGCCGAGACGCTGGTGCGATGGATTCGCGCGCACAGCGGTGATCATTTCGAGATCGAAGTGGCGGCGTATCCGGAAACACATCCGGACGCGCGCTCGCCGGCAGAGGATCTGGACTACTTCGCGCGCAAGGTGGCCGCCGGCGCCAACGGCGCCATCACCCAGTACTTCTACAACGTCGACGCATACGTGGACTTCGTCGACCGCTGCCGGCGCGCAGGCATTGCCATCCCGATCGTGCCCGGCATCATGCCCATCACCAATCTTGACGGCATCGTGCGCTTCTCTGAGAACTGCGGCGCCGATCTGCCGCGCTAGATTCGCAAACAGCTGGAAGCCCTGCGCGATGATGAGCCAGGACTGCGCGCCTTCGGTATCGAGGTGGTCACGCGCGTCTGCCAGGAACTGCTGGCCGCCGGCGCGCCGGGCCTGCACTTCTACACGCTGAACCGCTGGGGCGCGACGGCCGCCATCTGCCGCAATCTCGGGCTGAACAGCGCGACGGCGTGACCACCCGGATCCTTCTGCCTGGCCCTTTCGCGGCCGGCCAAAGGCGCACCCTGGACGGCGAGCAGGCACACTACCTGCTGCATGTGTTGCGACTGGAAGACGGCGCCGACGTGCACTGCTTCGATGGCGCGGGCGGGCTCTGGGCCGGGCGCCTGGTCCGTGCGCACGTACGGGGCAAACAGGTCGCGCGCACCGGGCAGACCGGCCCGGCACCACGTCGCGGTGGGCGCGAGGCTGAGATCGAGTTCCTGCATGGTCTCGCGCATGAGCCGCTGCCCGCCAGCCGACTGCACCTCGTGCAGGGGCTCTTGAAGGGCGCGGCGATGGATACGGTACTGCAGAAGTCGACCGAGCTCGGCGCCAGCGACATTTGGCTGATCGCCGCCGACCGCAGCAACGTCAGCCTCCGAGGCGAGCGGGGGGAGCTGGGCGAACGCAAACAGGGACACTGGCAGCGCGTGATCGAAAGCGCCGCAGCCCAGTGTCGCCAACTGCATCTGCCGATACTGCACGGCCCCATGAGTCTAAGCGCAGCACTGACCGAACTTCAGGATGTCCCGCTGCTGATGCTGGATCCGGGGGCGCCCCCGCTGCCCACGGCTTTGCCGGCCGGATCGATTGCCGTGCTGGTGGGACCGGAGGGAGGCTTCACCGCAACGGAGCGGAGCCTGGCCGAGCGGCACGGAGCCAGCCTGCATGGCCTCGGTCGACTCATTCTGCGCGCAGAAACGGCGCCGCTTGCGGTGCTGGCCGCGCTTCGTCACGCGCGGGGCTGGACTTGAGTCCGACTCGCGGGGCTCGCCCTGACCTAATCCGCAGGAAGGCTATTGCGAGCAGCAAAGAGGGGGCCCGGATCCGGGATCGCGAAGGTCTCTGAACCGATCACCACCCGGGCCTGCTCGAGCACACCCAGCGCGTCGTGCACCTGCGCGATTTCCGAGCCATCCAGCGTCACCGACCGCGGCAGGCCGTGCAGGCTTACGCCAACAAAGGGATGCTGGCCCGCGGGATCCACCCGGTTCAGAAGCGCGATGCACCGCCCGGCAACAGCGTCGTCCCCGGTTGCCGCCACATCGACAACCGGAATTACCACGCCGTGCCAGCTCAACGTCCCCAGACAGTATCCCGCGGGCGGTTGCCAGTCTGCGGGTGCCGCGCCGAGCTCGGGCCAGGGCAGGATTTCCGCGACAGCGGCCGACGGTATCAGCCAGGCGTGCGGACCCACTGGAAGCACCAGGCAGGCAACGCTCTCCGGTGGCGCATTCACGTCACCACCTCTGCGGCGATGGCGCCCTCCGGCACAACCTCGAGAAGTCGGCCGATCAACGTCAGCAGCTCCGGTTCCTTGAACGGCTTGCCGAGAAAATGATCAACTCCCAGTTCCGCCGCACGCTCCCGGTGCTTCGCCCCCGTTCGTGAGCTGATCATGACCACCGGCAGATCGGCCAGGCGCGGCGCGTGCCGCACGTGGCGCAGGACCTCGAAGCCATCCATGCGCGGCATCTCGATGTCGAGCAGCATGAGGTCAGGGCGACTGGTCTCAAGCTGCGCGATTGCTTCAACACCGTCTTTTGCGAGCTGGACGTTCATGCCGTTCCGCTCAAGCAGCCGCGTCATGACCTTGCGCACAGTGACGGAATCGTCGACCACCAGCACCGAACGCGGGCGCTGCGGCAGGGCGGGTTCTGGGGGCGCCTGCTCCGGACTGAGATCGGGCTCGCTGCCTTCACGCACCAGCGCGGGCACATCCAGAATGACCACCACACCGCCGTCGCCAAGGATCGTCGCGCCTGAAACGCCAGAGAGGCCGGCGAACTGCGGCCCGAGACTTTTCACGACGATCTCGCGGCTACCTTCTACCGCGTCCACCTGCAGCGCGACCGCGCGCTCGTCCGCCCGGACCAGCAGCAGCGGCAGGGCAAGGGCGGCCGGATCGGGACGACCCGAGACGCCAAGATAAGCGCCCAGATGACGCAGCCGGTAGGACACGCCCGCGTAGTCGATATGTCCCGTACCCGCGCGAGCGATGGCTTCCAGTTTCGCGACGTCCATGCGCACCACGCCTTCGATGGTGTTCAAGGGTACGGCGTAAAGTTCGTCGCCCACTCGCGCCATCAAGGCACGATTGACGGAAACCGTGAACGGTACGCGCAGGCGAAAACGGGTGCCTGCTCCGGGGCTCGAGCTGACGGTGATGCTGCCGCCTAGCTGTTTTACCTCGGAGAGCACCACGTCCATACCGACGCCGCGGCCCGATATCTGCGTCACGGCAGCGGCGGTGGAGAAGCCGGGCGCAAAGATCAGTTGCCTTAACTCATCGGCGCCGAGGAGGCTGTCCGGGGCAATTAGACCGCGCTCAATCGCGGTCGCGCGCACGCGGGCGACATCAATACCGGCACCGTCATCGGCGATCTCGATCAGCACATCACCGCCATCCCGCCGCAGCTGCAGCTCGATGCGACCGGTCGTCGGCTTGCCCGCGCCATCACGCACGGACGGGCTTTCGATGCCGTGATCGACGGCATTGCGCAGCATGTGCTCAAGCGGGGCGACCATGCGGTCGAGCAGGCCGCGGTCGAGTTCACCACCGATATCCGGCGCGTGCAGGTCGACCGATTTGCCGAGCGTCTGTGCGGCCTGCCGCACCGTGCGCCGCAGCCGCGGCAACAAACGCGCAAACGGCACCATGCGCGAGCGCATGAGCCCTTCCTGCAGCTGCGTATTGATGCGGGCCTGCTGCATCAGCAGGGCTTCGGTGCTGCCTACACGCTGGCGCAAAGTCTCCTCGAGATCGACCATGTCCGACGCGCTCTCGGCAAGACCGCGCGCGATCTGCTGCAGCTGCGAGTAGCGGTCCAGCTCGAGCGGATCAAAGTCGTCATCCGTGGGGCCCTGCGGCCGCTCGCGCCGGAACAGGATCTGGGCTTCAGTCTCGATTTCGAGCCGCCGCACCTGTTCGCGCAGACGCTGGATGGTGGTGTGCATCTCCTGCAGCGCGGCGCCGAAATCGCCGAGCCCCTGCTCCAGCCGAGCCCGCACGATGCTGCTTTCACCGGCGAGATTGACCAGCTCCTCGAGCAGCGCAGCGCGTACGCGGATGATGTCTTCCTGAGCCCGATCGCCCTCTGACAACCTGGGCTCTGCGCGAGCCGTCGGGGCTGCCCGAGACAGCGGCGCAAGCACCGGCGGCAGCGCGACGCGAAACCTCGGCGCGACAGCTGGAAACCGCACCTCGGGCGCGCGCGCATCGGCGGTCTGTGCGTCCAGGATCGGCAACTCGGGGATCGACACGTCCGCGGTCGGCAACCCGGGGATCAGCTCGTCTGGAGTCGGCTGTTCGGCACTGATGGCCCCTGCCTCCTCGCCCTCGGCAACTTCGATCTCTGCGGCGGGGGCAGCGGCCGCAGCTGCGTCTTGGCTGGCCGAGTCTGACGCGTCCGGAGTGGCGGCAACGAAGGCCTGCTCGACACCGAGCGACGCTTCGACGCGGGTGGACCCGACTCCCGGCTCGACCTCACGGCTCGCAATCGCTGCCGCGGGATCGGCCACCAGCCGGGCAATGCCGTCGTACCGCAGCTGCAGCTCGCGACGGGCCGCCGCATCCAGCCGCGCAGAGCGCAGGCCTATCACCCGCGATTCGAACTCATGCGCCTCGTCGCCGAGCCGCGCCAAACCGGCAAGGCGCGCGCCACCCTTCAGCGTGTGCAGCGCGCGCAGCAGGGCGTCCATGGCTTCAGCGCCCGAATCAGGCTCGAGAACCCGCTGCATGACGCCGTCAATGGCGTCGAGCAGCTCTTCCGCCTCTTCCAGGAATACCGCAAGGAGCTCCTGATCCAGTGCTTCAAGCGCCAATCGATCGCTTGGCGGCGCCGCGGGAGCCATTACAGACTCGGGCCCAGCCAGGACCGTGGGCTCAAGTGCTTCCGGCTCCGCGTGCAAGCGGGCCGACCAATCCCGCTGCAGCGCCGACAGCTGGGCGATCACCTGATCCGGATGCCGCAGTGGCTGACCGGCGGCCAAGGCGTCGAACTGGACCAGCAGCGCTTCGTGCGCTGTTGCCAGCACGGCAGCCGGTGCGACGCCAAGCGCGTCGCCGGGAATGATTTCGTATACGGCAAGCAGGCTGTCCGCGAGCTCGATCAGTGGCGTGTGCTCGATGGGGTCAGCGTGCTGGATGATGCCGTGCAGCGCACCAACGATGTCGTCAAGCCACGCCTGCCCAAGCGGCTGCCCCGCCTGGTCCTCAAGAACCGCGCCTGCGACCTGGAGGCGTTCCTGACCCGGCAGCGCCAGCATGAGTTCAAGCAGGCTGAGGGCGGGCTGGGTAGGGCCAAGGGTTTGCACCGCAAGGCGCAAGGCGTCATGCGCGAGCGGTGATTCGGCCGCCGCGACCTGGTCGATATCCTGTGTCAGCTGTTCGACGACCTGTCGGAACACGCCAGCCGCCGGGGCATCCAGCTGCACCTCCACACGCGTGCCCAGACGCTGCTCCACAAGACCAAGAACGGTGCGTACCAGATCGGCAAGCGCAGCCTCGCCCACCACGCCAGCGCTGCCCGCAAGCGTGTGCAGTGCTCGAACGACGGCTTCATCAACGCGCACAGGGTTGGCACGGGCCGCGTCGGCCAGCACCACCAGGTGATCACGCGCTTCCTCGAGGAAGATCTCGCGGGTCTCTGACTGCCCGGTATCGTCCCCCAGGGCGGTTGGATCGAAGGTGATGACCTGCAGGCCTTCGGCCGGCTCCGCGACCACCGCCGCGGCCAACTGGCGTTCAGGTTGCGTGTCCGCGACTGGCTCGAAGACCAGCATTGCCGGTGCCGGCTCCATCGTGCGGGTCGCCGGTGCCGGCTCCATCGTGCGGGTCGCGGGTGCCGGCTCCAGCGCGTTACGCTGCAGCGCTTCCGCTCGCTCGATCAGCGCTGCAACCGGCAGGAGGCTGACGTCCCGACCTGCGGCGAAGGCATCCCGCAACGCGCCAATGACCGGCACGCTGTCGGCCACCAGGTTGATGAGCACAGGGACCGTTGGCGGGGCTAGCAGCAGCGAGCCGTCCAGAACACGATTGAGTGTGGCCTCGATTGCTGCTCCGAGCTCACCCAGAACCCGTGCGCCGACCAGTCGGCCGCTGCCCTTTAACGAATGAAACGCGCGGCGGATCTGCGCGGTGTACTGCTCGTCATCGCGCCGGACGGCACCGGGCGGCGCGTCCGGGTCGAGCGAAGGCGCGCGCGCGAGGGAGAGGGACCAGCTGGGCGTGGCCTGCGCAATCACCGCCAGTAGGTCGTCTACTTCCTCAAGGAATACGTCGCGGATATCTGCGTCGACGGTCTGCTCATCGGAGAGGGCGGCCAGGCGAACCTGCACGGCGAGAACCGCATCGGCGGCCGGGGCACCTTCATCCTCGCCTGCCGGTGCTGCCGACAGCGCGAACGCCGGCTCGGCCACGTCGGCTTCAGGCACCGCTGCATCGGGTACCAAGTCGGCGGGAGCAGCAGTTGCGGCCAGCACGGGTTCCGGCGCCATCTGCAGCGGCACAACGGCGATCGCCGGTGCCGACGTGAGCAGGTCCGGGTCCAGCTGGCGCAGGCTGTCCGCCGCGAACGCCAAGGCATCCGCAGCGCCCGCCGGCGCGCTGGATGACAGTCGCTGCAGGTAGTAGTCGATCCCGGTGATCGCGCCCGCGAACTGGTCGAGCGCGGCCATGTCCGGCGTCTCGCCGCGCTGCCACCGGTTGGCAACATGACGGGCTGCACCGGCGATCACGAGTGCGGCATCGGCAAGTTGCACATGCCGCAGCCCCGACGCGATCTCAGTCAGCTGCGCCGGCAGTTGCTCGATCGCCTGCTGCGACCAGTTCGAGCCGGCAAAGCTGACCACAGCCTGCTCCACAGCGGGCATTTGCTGGCGGATCTCCGCCAGCCGCGGCAGGGTGGCCGGATCCAGCGCCGTCGGATGAACAGGCTCTTCGCCGACCGCGAGGGCATCCAGATTACGATCAACCTGGCTGAGCGCCTCGGCTATCGAGTTCAGGATCCCGGGCGTCCAGGCATCCTCCTTCAGCCGCTCGATCTGGGCCAGGGTCACCGCGCGGGCGCTTTCGAGACCCAGCATTGCCATGGTGCTGGAAATACGGCGCAGCGGCGCGAGCAGAGCATCTACCGCGGTGTCGGCGCTCGCGCCAGCAGCGCCGCGAATGCGCAGATCGAGCGCGTCGCGGACCATCCCCAGGTCCTCACGCAGGGCGGCGGCGGCAACACCAAGAGCACGGCGACCGGTGCTGGCTAGCGCGTCACTCACCTCGTTCGAGGTCAGTGCCGCGTCGAGTTCGTCTAGCAGCTCGCCGGTGTGGCCAAGCGCCCGGGCATTGGCCACCATCTGTCGGACGTGTTCAGGCGCCACCGGAACCGACAAGGCAACGGCGCCCTCCTGCGCCAGCAGCCGCAACTCGGAATCCATCCGGCGCAGCATGCGCACCGTGTCCGGAGGCAGCGGCGCGGCGGCGCGACCCTCGTCGCGCACGATGGCTGATAGGTACTCATCAAAGACCTGCCACAGCACCGCCTGGGGCGAGCCCTCGCAGATGCGCCAAAGACTTTGGGCGACCTTGCGCAGAGTGTCGACCACTTCGGCGGCAGCGATCCCGCGCAGGGCCGCAAGCAGCACCTGCTGATAAACCGCGCGCAGCCGCCGCACCCGGTCCATTCCGGCAACTGCCTCGAAGCGATCGAGCACGGCCGGATCCGGCCGCGCCGCAAACGCCAGCTGACCGATGGGCACGGCCAGCGGGGGCACCCCCAACTGTTCCCGCAACGCGTTGACGACGTTGAGCAGGGGCCCCAGGGTGATACTGCGTACGCGTCGCTGGGCCTCGAGGTGATCCGGCAGTTCCAGGATCCCGAGCAGCAGGGTTTCCAGCGCCCGCCCCGGCACCGGTGCGCGGCCGGCGATCACCGCGCGCGCCACGTCCTCCAGATGCTGCACCAGCGTCGCGGCGGGTTTCAGCTCGAGCAGCGTCAGAACGCCATACGCCTGATGCAGGCTGGTGGCCGCGTCGGACAGCCGCGCGGGCATCGCAGACGGGTCCCGACCAAACGCCTCGGCGAAGGCTTCGACCGCCGTGCGTGCGTCCTCGACCAGCTTGAGGAGATCGTTGCGCGTCCACTCGAGCGCCGGATTGTCCATGAGGATCGACATCGGAGCCGTAGGCGCCGGTATCAGCGACCGGCGCGCTGATCAGGCAGCTTGAACCCTTCAACCGACTCCCGCATCGCCACCGCCATGCTGGCCAACCGGCCAATGGAGGCGGCAGTACGCTCGGTCGAGGCAGTGGTCTGACCGGTGATCTCCCGGATCACGTGCATCGTGTTGGACACCTGGCTGGCAGACAGCGCCTGTTGCCGAGCGGCATTGCTGATGTTCTGGATCAGCGATGCCAGAGAGGAAGACACCGGCGTCCTGCGCGCGCCGGGCACCCGACACCACTTCCGTCGTGGTCTGCTCCATCGAAATCACCGCTTCCGTGGTGTCGTTCTGAATGGCTTTCACCAGCGTGGCGATTTGCTTGGTCGCCGCCGAGGAACGTTCGGCCAGCCGCTGCACCTCGTCCGCCACCACCGCAAAACCACGACCCGCATCTCCAGCCATCGAGGCCTGGATGGCGGCGTTGAGCGACAGGATGTTGGTCTGGTCGGCGATGTCGTTGATGAGCGAGACGATATCGCCGATCTCCTGGCTCGACTCACCCAGCCGCTTGATGCGCTTGGCGGTCTCCTGAATCTGGCCGCGAATGGTATCCATGCCGTGGATGGCGTCCTGAACCACGCCAGCGCCCTTACCCGCAATTTCCACTGCCCGCTCGGCTACGGCCGCGGACTCGGCGGCATTCAGCGACACCTGATCGATAGAGGACGCCATCTGTGTGATCGCCTCCGAAGCGCCGCCGATCTCGCGCGCCTGATTCTCCGCGGCACTCGACAGATCGCTGGCCACCGTCTTGGTATCGGCCGCGGCGTGCGCCACCTGCACCGAGAGCTGATTGATGTTCGAAACAAGGCCGCGCATCTGGTCGATCGCGTAGTTGATGGCGTCGGCAATGGCGCCCGTGAAGTTCTCGGTCACTGAGGCGCGCGTGGTGAGGTCACCCTCTGCGAGATCAGCGATTTCGTCCAGCAGCTGCACGATGGCCGACTGATTGCGTTCGTTCTGAGCGGCCTGCTCAGCCAGCTTTCGCTGGGTATCCCGGACAACGAGCGATGCCACCACAGCGACCACGGCCAATCCACAAACAGCCAGCATGACGGCCGGCTGCAGGATCACGGCGACTCCCGCAGCGGCAATCTGATAGCCAAGGCCGGCCAGCGTCGCGAGCAACGCAAGCAGCAGCACCAGCAGCAGCGATCGATTGGGTGTGTTCATGTCCTGTGCTTTCCCTCGGCGTTTCCTGAGCCCTACCGCGGCAAGACGGTCTACCCACGTCTTACCGACCGCTCTCCTTGATTGGTCATCCCGGCTCGTTCATCCGGCTTACTGATCGATTTCGTTCGTCCTGCCGGTTCATCCGGCTGGTTCGCTTCAGCCCGGTGCTCCGGGCTCCGGTGGCGCGGGGCGGGCGCCAAACGACCACTGATCCGGGGTCTGAACCACCGCCAATCCCGGGTGAATCAGCATGTCACGGAGCCCGAACTCATGCACGACCCGACCCTGCACGGCGACCGCGCGACGCACCAGCGGCACCAGGGGCGCCGAGGCGGTCTCGGAGTCGAGCGCAGGGGCGTCCTCGGATACCGCGACCATGCCAAGGACCGCGTCGACGACGAACCCCGCAACCCGATCGGATTGCACAGCCACCAGCACGCGCCAGCGGCTGCCGGGCTCACGCGCGGAGACGCCGAGCAGATCGCGCAGATCGATGATGGGGACCAGTCGGCCGCGCACGTTTGCGATGCCGCGCAACCAGGCCGGGGCCCGAGGAATCCGGGTAACTCGCGGCACCGCGATGACTTCGGCGATCTCCTCGAGCGGGACCACCAGCTCGGCGCCGTCCAACAGGCAGGTCATGCCCTGCCAGTGCGCACCCGGCAGCGGCCCACGAGGAATGGGGGCGCCATGCACGACCGCCGCCGTCTCAAGGGCACGTAGCAACGACATGGCGCGCGCCACGCTCACTCCGAGCGACCCCTCAACGGGCCAGCGTGTCGTTGACGGTCTTGATCAGCAGCCGATTGTCGACGGGCTTGGTCAGATAGCCGACAGCACCCTGACGCTCGCCCCAGACACGGTCGGCCGGCAACCCTTTGGTCGACACGATGATGACCGGTATGTGGGCAGTAGCGCGATCGCGGGTCAGCTGGCGGGTAGCCTGAAAGCCGTTGATGCCGGGCATCACGACGTCCATCAGGATCAGGTCGGGCTGCTCAGCATTGGCAAGCTCGATACCCTCGCTGCCGTTCAGGGCGGCGATCACATCGTGTCCTTCGTTTGCCAGGGCTGACGCGAATTGCCGCGTTTCGATCGGCGAATCGTCGACTACCAGAATCCTTGCCATAGGCGACCTCTACAAATACCGCGGAGCATCCTGCCCCTCTTCAGTGTAGCAGCGTCCTGATAGTACCGAGCAGTTCGTCCCGACTGAATGGCTTCGTCAGGTAAAGATCAGAACCGACGATGCGGCCGCGCGCGCGGTCGAACAATCCGTCCTTGCTGGACAGCATTACCACCGGCGTGGCGCGGAAGTCCGGGTTGTTCTTGATCAGCGCACAGGTCTGGTAACCATCGAGCCGAGGCATCATGACGTCGACAAAGATGATCTCGGGCCGGTTATCGGCGATTTTCGACAGGGCGTCGAAGCCGTCAGTGGCTGTAATGACCTCATAGCCCTCGCGCGCGAGCAGCGTCTCCGCGCTGCGCCGAATGGTCTTGCTGTCGTCGATGACCAGCACCCGGGTGGGGTGCTGCGGATGTCCCGCCGTTTCCTGAAGCATGTCCGACTCCCTCGTTTAGAAGTGCACAGTGATTTGTACACCCGGGTTGGCGGGGGCTCTATGAGGAAATTGTAGGAACTGGACCTGCGTCCCAATTCAGGTTGCCGGTGCTTCCGCGTGCGGCTAGTTTACCGCCCTCACTCAACGGTCGAGGGGCCAACACATGTCGAGCGCCACGCAGCCATCCGCCGCGCGCACGCCGCGCATCGCTTTCGTGATGGATCCACTGCCGTCGCTGTCGCTGAAAAAAGACAGCACGCTGGCCATGATTCGCGCCGCACGTAGACGCGGCTGGTCGGTGTCCTACATCGGCCCGGCCGATCTGGTGTGGCAAGGCGATCAGCCCTGCGCGTTCGCGCAGGACCTGGCGCTGCTGGGCCCCTTCGCCGAGAGCCTCGATCCTGCCGATGTGGACGGGCCCTGGTATGCGCTGGGGGAGAGTCGCCTGACCCCGCTCACCGACTTCGACGTCGTGATGATGCGCAAGGACCCCCCGTTCGACATGGAGTACATCTACACCACCTACTTCCTGGAGCGAGCGGAGAATGCCGGGGTACTGGTGGTTAATCGACCGGCCAGCCTGCGGGACTGCAACGAGAAGTTCTTCGCGACCGCGTTTCCCCAATGTTGTCCGCCTCTCGTCGTCAGCCGACGCGAGGACGTGCTGCGCGCCTTCCACAGCGCGCACGGCAACGTTGTGTTCAAGCGTCTGGACGGCATGGGCGGGTCATCCGTCTTCCGCATGATGGCGCGAGACCCGAATCTGGGGGTGGTGCTGGAAACGCTGACGCGCGGTGGCCAAGAGCAAATCATGGGTCAACTGTTCCTGCCCGAGATCGCGCAAGGCGACAAGCGCATCCTGATGGTCAATGGTGAGCCGGTGCCGTATGCGCTTGCGCGCGTTCCGAAGGAGGGCGAGGCGCGCGGCAATCTGGCCGCCGGCGGTACCGGCGTCGGGCAGCCGCTGTCCGAACGCGACCGCTGGATCGCGGCGCAGGTGGGCCCGGAACTGGTGCGGCGCGGGCTGTTGTTCGTCGGTATCGACGTGATCGGCGATTATCTGACCGAAGTGAATGTCACCTGCCCGACCTGCATTCGCGAGCTCGACGCCCAGTTCTCGCTCGATATCGCCGGGCAGCTGATGGACCACATCGCCGACCGCCTTGAAGCCCGCGCTGCCCGGTGATTGGGCTGAACACCGACGCGGGTACCCCGCCCCATCGCCTGCCGGCGGCGCTGCTGATCGCGCTGGGGCTGCATGTCGCCCTGATTCTTGGGCTGACGACCGCGCTCGACGCACCCCGAGCGCCGCGACCGGTGATCGAGGTGACACTGTCCCGCTATGCCGATCGGACAGCGCCGCGGCAGGCCGACTTTCTCGCGCCCGAGCACCAGCAGGGCAGCGGGCGCGCGCCCGACCGCAGAGACACCCGCACCCGTCAGACGCCATTGCTGGCCGCGGAGACGATCGCGCCGACTGGGGGCGCATCGGCCGAACCTTCGAGCACGCCGCCGACTGCGACGGCGATCGAGCCGGGCCGCGACGCCCCAACCGGGAGACTGTCAGCCGCAGCAACCGAAACCGCGCCATCCAGCCGCCTAACGCTCGATCGTCTGACCCGGGAAATCGCCAGCATCGAGGCGCGGATCGCGGCCGAGGAAGAGGCGACCGCGAGTCGGCCGCGGGTGAAACGCCTGACCAGCGTGTCCGCCCGCTCCGCGGTCGAAGCCGGCTATCTCAATGCCTGGCGCCAGCGCGTCGAGCGGATCGGCAACGCCAATTACCCGGCCGGCAACCTAGACGGCAGCCTGCGCATGCTCGTGGTCATCAACTTCAATGGCGACCTCGTGGAAGTGCGGCTGCTGAAATCTTCGGGCCATCTCGCACTCGATCGGGCAGCGCTGCGCATTGTGCGGATCGCGGCGCCCTTCCCCGCCTTCCCCGTAGATATGCGCCGCCACTATGATCGGCTCGAGATCATCCGCACCTGGCAGTTCAGTCATGGCGACGCGCGCATCGAATCCTGATCCCGCCGGGCGCCCACACGGGCCCGATGCACCCGCACCGACCGTCGGCGCGCTGGCGGCCGCCAGCGGACTCGCGGGCTCGCTGCTGTTGGCGATGCAGCAGACCGGCGGTGAGGACGATGGGTTTCGCAACAGCGTCGT
>CAZVMA010000034.1:0-10968 GCA_964628545.1 uncultured Pseudomonadales bacterium
GCTGACCCTGCAGCTGTATCCCGTCTCCCGAGTCGCCCGCAAAACGGACGACGTAAGACAACCGGTCCGTCTTCATGGGTTCATTCGCCATCTCGATCTCCGCGCGCGCTGCGCGCCATTGCAACCGGCACCAACGTGCCCGACACGCCATTGTACAAACCTGCACGCGTGAAGGATAACGCACGATCACGGTTTGCTCGACCGGCAGCAGGGCATGGGGTAGGCTCCGACGCTGTATCGCCAGCACCCGGTCCGCATCATGCCCACCAGCACTGCCGTCATCGCGCTGACCGGAAAGCCGCTCTATACCCTGACCGCCATGCTGCTGCTGGCGTTCGCGGCCGTAGTGGCCATGCCCTTCAATATCTCGGGCATCGTGCAGTCGTTCGCCATTTCCAACAGCACGGCCGGTCTGATCGCCAGCGTTGAGCTGGGCGCGATCTCGGCGGCCTCGCTGCTGGTGGCGCGACTGGCTGGCTCATTGTCGCCTCGGCGCATTTACGCGGTGGGCATCGGCGCGATTCTGATCGCGAATGCCCTGACGGTGCTGGCCGCCGACGTCGCAGTGCTGATGGTGCTGCGCGCGGTCGCCGGCCTTGGCGCCGGCAGCGTGACCGCAACGGTCATGTTCACGGCCGGCAAGAGCAGCGACCCGGAACGCACCTTCGGCGTCATCAACAGTTTCGTTGGCATCATGGGCATGGCTATGGCGCTGCTGCTGCCCCAGGCGCTGCTGTTGCACCAGGTGTTTGGCGCAGGCCATTTGCAAGCCGTCGACGGCCTGTATCTGACCTACGTCGCCGCCGCCGTGGCCGCGCTGCTGCTGATCCGCAGCGTGCCGGTTCCGCCGCCCGTCACAACAGGAACGGCTGCCGAGGGCGCGTCGACCGACTTGTCTGCCAAGACGGGCGGCGCCGAGTCCGCGTTGGTCAGGCCCGCACCGCTGATCGGCTGGGTCGCCCTGTGGGGCCTCGGCATCGTCTTCTTCGGCCACGGGACACTCGGCATCTACATCGTCGAGCTGGGCCGTTCGACCGGTCTCTCGGCGCAGGCCATCGGTAATACCTTCGCGGCCGGCAGTCTGATCGGCATCGGTGCACCCCTGCTCGGGGGCCTGATCGGCGCGCGCTTCCGCGCGGCGCTGCCCATCAGCGTGATTCTTGCCGCGGTGGCCGTGTTCGCCGTGCTGCTCGCCCATACCGAAAGCCCGCTCGGCTTCTATGTGCTGGCGCCGCTGTTCTCGGTGGGGCCGATGATGATGATTCCGCTCGCGCTTGGCGTGATGGCGCGCATCGACCGCAGCGGACGCCTGACCGGCTCACACCCGGCCTTCGTGACGCTGGGAGGCGCGATCGCGCCGATCGCGGGCGGCGCCCTGCGCGACATGTCGGGGGGCTTCGCGTTGACCGGCTGGTTTGTTGCCGCGTGCCTGCTGTTGGGCTTTCTGTTGATGACCGCCGCCATCCGCGCGGCCGATCGCAGCCGCGTGAGCACAACCTCGGGCGTCTGAACCCTGACCGCTGCGTGGGCCGAGCCCGTCGCCAGGCAGCCGATCAGACCTGCCGTTCGCGGCCCGACCAATAGCGATCGCGCAGTTCGCGCTTCAGAATCTTGCCTGTGGGCGCTTTGGGCAGAGCCTCGACGAAATCAACCGAGCGCGGTTTCTGGTAAGAGGCCAGATGCTCGCGCGCGACGGCAATGATGTCTTCGGCGGTGGCGGTCATGCCCGGTTTCAGCACCACCACGGCCTTGACGGCCTCACCCCACTCCTCGTCCGGCACGCCGATCACCGCGGCCTCGAGCACGGCCGGATGCCGATGCAGCGCATTCTCGACCTGGGCGGAGTAAATATTCTCGCCACCCGAGATGATCATGTCCTTGGCGCGATCGACAATGAACACGTAGCGATCCTGATCCCAGGTCGCAAGATCGCCCGTCCACATCCAGCCGTCGCGCAGCGTCTGCGCCGTGAGCTCCGGACGCCCCCAGTAGCCCAGCATGTTGGCCTCAGACTGCACGATGATCTCGCCCACCGTCTCGCCATCACAGGGCACGTCATTGCCTTGGGCGTCCACCACCCGCACGCGGGTGACAAAGCCTTCGCGACCACACGACCGCAGTCGTTCCACATGCGTTCCGGCCAGCGCGCGCGCGTGGTCTTCCTGCGACAGGAAGGTCATGGTGACGCCCTCAGTCTGACCATAGCCCTGTATCAGCGTACACGGGAACGCGCCCTGGGCGGCCCGGATCACCGACGCCGGCATCGGGCCGCCGCCGTACTGGATGTTGCGCAGGGACGACAGGTCGAACTGGTCAAAATCCGCCACCGCCATCATCCAGTTCAGCATGGTGGTGATGCCAAGGAAGGCCGAGACTCGTTCGCGCTCGATCACCTCAAGCGCCTGCCGCGGCTCGAAGTTGACCAGCACCAGCGGGCATCCGTGCGCAAGGTAATTTAGAGCCAGCACCACCGGGATGTGAAACATCTGTCCGGTGAGCATGTAGACATCGCTCGGCACAATGCGTTCGGCGACCGTCTGATTGAGCATGCCCATGTAGAGACTGTGATGGGAATGCAGAACGCCCTTGGATTCGCCGGTGGTGCCGCCGGTGTACAGGATGAGGCACGGATCGTTCGCGTCGGGACGAAGCGGCGCATCCAGCTCGACCTGCGCACCAGCCGCCTTCAGCGCGGCATAGCTGCCGTCAGCGCCCGGCCCACATTCCAGCACGCGCGCACAGCCATCAAGCGGTACCAGCCCATCGCGCAAAGCGCGAAACTCCGGCGTGGTAACCAATATTCCGGGGCCTGCATCCTGCAGGATGCGGCGCAGCTCCGGTGCGCCCAGGCGCCAGTTCAGCGGCACCGCGATCAGACCGCCCCGCGCGCAGGCCAGGCAGATTTCCAGCAGTTCGACGCTGTTCTTCGACAGCACCGCCACCCGATCGCCTCGCTCCAGGCCCGCAGCGTGGCGAAACGCGTGGGCCAGCCGCACGACTTCGGCATCGAGTTCGCCAAAGGTCACGCGCCGACCGCTCGGGATGTCGATCACCGCTTCGCGGCTGGGCGCCAGAGCCGCCCATTTGGCGGGGATCATGCCGATGTTCATGGTGTGTACGTTGCCTGGTCTCGACAGTCGCGCTGCCCTCGGCTCCAATGTACCGCAACAACGCGATGCGGCAGAGCCCACGAGTCGTGCCTGCACCATCCGCGAGCGCAGCGCAGCCGCCTGCCGACGCCACAGTCAACCAGCAGAGGACAGAATGATGGACACCCTTGCGGCGATGGAGACCTGCATCGCGATGCGCTACCTGAAACCGGACCCGCTGCCGCGCGATCTGGTGCAGCAGCTGATCCATGCCGCCACCCGCGCCTCGAGCCCGGGCAACAGCCAGGGATGGTCGTTCATCGCCATCGATGATGCTGACGCCAAGCGCACCATCGGCGACGCGGTGCAGGCTGCCATGGCGCCGATGTTCGCCAGCCGTCCGCAAGGTTTGCCGGGCCCGGAAGAGCGCATGTATCAGGGCGCCGCGCATCTGGCGCAGCACTTCGCCGAGGTTCCGGTGTGGATTCTGGGCTGCGCGCAGCGGGTCTACCCGCCCCATGCGCCCCAGGACGTGTTCATGTACTCCACCATCTATCCGGCGGCCCAGAATCTGATCGTGGCGGCGCGCGCGCTGGGCGTGGGCACGGCGTTCACCACCTTCCACATGACCGCCGAGCCGACCATACGGGCCGTAACCGGCCTGCCTGATGATGTCTACCCGTGTGTCATGATCGCGGCGGGATGGCCGGCCCGCGGATTTTCCCGGGTGCGACGCAAACCGATTGAGGAGGTGCTGCACTGGAATCAGTGGGGTTCGACTGCGGCCAGCGCATGAAGCACGTCGTTCCTGCCAGCGAGGCGGGCACCCAGGGGGGCACCGAGGCGGGCATCGGAGCGGGCACCGAGGTGGGTGCCCGAAGGGCGTACCTCAGTACTGCGCGGTACCGCCGTCGACGCTCATGATTGCGCCAGTGATGCCTGACCCGCTCTCCGAGGCCAACAGCACCGCCAACGCCGCCACCTCATCGACCGTAACCGGCCGTTCCAGAGCCGACTCGCGCGCGAACATGGCCACCATGTCGTCGAACGACATGCCGAGCGTGGCCGCCGTGACCGGGCCGTTCTGGCGGATGATGTCGGTAATCACCAAACCTGGGCAGATGGCGTTGACCGTCACACCCTGAGTGCCAACCTCACGCGCCACCGACTTGGTGAAGCCGTTCACGGCATGTTTGGCTGACGTGTAGGGCGTGAACACCGGCTTGCCGTGCTTGCCTTCCACCGAGGAAATATTGATGACGCGCCCCCATCCGGCAGGCAACATGGTAGCGAACGCACGCCGGGTAGCCCAAAAAGTGGAATAGAGATTCCACTTCATCACTCGATCCCATTCGTCGTCGGACAACGCGGCAACCGGCTGCAGATCGCTTGCACCACCGGCATTGTTGACCAGGATATCCAGCCGCCCGAAGCGGCTTACCGTAGCGTCGATGAAACCTTCGACATCGGCTTGCACCGTGGCATCGCCGGCCACGAACACCGCTTTGTCGCCGGCCGCCAGACTGGCCACGGCGCGCGCACCGCGCGCCGCGTCACGGGCCATCAGGGCAACATTAGCGCCCTCGCGCAGCAGCGCTGCGGCGATGCCGAGGCCGATACCGGCCGTGCCGCCGGTAATGGCGGCCACGCGCCCTGACAGACCCGTATCCATGGCGGACCGCTTAGCGCGGCGCCAGACCGCGGCGCGCACGCTCGCGGTTCATGCGGTCGTTGTCGCTCTCGAGCCGCGGGCCCAGATCCTCCTCCGCGATCGTGCCGGCCATGTGCGCACCAGCCGTCTTGCCGTTGTACATGATCTTCTTGACCGGGCTGATCGCCAGAATCGTCCGCAGCGGCGAGTCGAGCAGGTTGTAAAAGAATTCTTCGCCCTGCGCGTTGTTCGGATTCAGCTTCTGCGACAGCGCGGTGTAGAACCAGTGACGGGTCTTTTCGTCGTCCAGGAATTCGCCGTAGCCCTTGAACGTGATGGCGCCGCGCGGCAGATCTTCCGATGCGCCGGCCGGGTAACCACCGCTGCTCACAACCACCGATACCCGATTGTCGCGACGAATGGCCGCTGCCCGGTGCCGGTGCGAGGCGAACGTGATCCAGATCTTGCCGTCATGCCAGACAAACGCGTGGGTCACGCCGACCGGCCAACCATCCTTGGTCGCCCAGTTCAGCACGCATTCGTTCGAGTTGTTCATCATCGCGTCGACTTCGGCATCCGTGAACGGATAAATCGATACGATCTCATGGTCGTGAGTCCGCGCCATGTTGGTCGCCCTCCCCAGTTGCTTGATGGATCCCGTGCGACTGCCACCCCACCGGCGCCAGTCGAGCCGCCGCGCAATCGGACTTCGGGAGACCCGCCCCCGCGCGCAGCGAAGCGCGAGCTTAGACCACAACTTACTTCGGGTGAACGGGTACAGCCCCGGAATTGACGAAAACCGGAGAACCTGCATCATTCACGCCCCTGCCGCGCCCCTGCCGCGCCCCTGCCGCGCCCCTGCGCCCAAACCCCCAGCGCTGCAGGACGGAGCGAAGACATGCCCCAGTCACCAGCACACGAGCCTTCGGAACCTATGACCAAAGGCACCGCGGATACGCCAATAACGCGCCCAGATCGTCCCAGCCGGCGCTTCGATGGACGCATCCTGATCATTGGTTTCGGATTGATCGGTCAGGGTGTATTGCCGCTGCTGCTGCGCCATCTGGATCTGCGACCACGCCAGATTCACGTCGTGACGGACACCCCGGACGGTGCCGACAGCGCCCGCTGTCAGGGCATCGGCTTCGAGGTGCTGCCGCTGACCGAACAGAACCACGCCGCAATCCTGCGCGCGCGGCTCGCGCCGGGCGATGTCGTGCTGAACTTGTCGGTAAACGTCAGCTCAGTGGCGCTGCTCGGCGTGTGCCAGGCCTCGGGCGTCCTGTATCTCGACACCTGTATCGAGCCCTGGGGCGGCGCCTATCTGGACCCCACTCGGCCGCTCGGCGCGCGCACCAATCAGGCGCTGCGGGAAACGGCGCTCGCCCTGCGCCGAGCGCATCCCGCTGGTCCTACCGCGCTGCTCACACACGGCGCCAATCCGGGCCTGGTCTCCCACTTCGTGAAGCGCGCGCTGCTGCACCTGGCGCACGAAGCCGGACTTGCGCAGCGTATGCCTGCGTGCCGAGCAGAGTGGGCTGACCTCGCGCGCAGCCTCGACATCCGGGTCATTCATATCGCCGAGCGCGATACGCAATCGACCGGGCGGCGTAAACAACCCGACGAGTTCGTGAACACCTGGTCGATCGAGGGTCTGATGAGCGAGGCGCGCCAGCCCGCCGAGCTTGGCTGGGGCACGCACGAGCGGCGCTTTCCGACCGATGGTGCACGCCAAGCAACCGGCTCGCAGGCCGCGATCTATTTGCAGCGGCCCGAGGCCGCGACGCGCCTGCGCACCTGGACGCCGCTCGCCGGCCCGGATATCGGCTTCCTGATCACCCACTCCGAGGCCATCTCGATCGCCGACTACCTGACTGTCGGAGACGATGCCGAGCCCGTCTACCGGCCCACCGTTGCCTACGCTTATCACCCCTGCGACGACGCCGTGCTGTCGCTGGATGAGTTGGCGGCACGCGGCTGGCGTGCGCAATCCGCGAAGCGCTTGCTGCGCGATGACATCAGCGAGGGCACGGACGCTCTTGGCGTGCTGTTGATGGGCCCACGTCACGGCGCCTACTGGTACGGGTCGCTGCAGGACATCGACACCGCCCGCCGCCTCTGTCCCCGCAACAATGCCACCAGCCTGCAGGTCACCGCCGCCATCACGAGCGGGTTGCGCTGGGCCATCGATAACCCCGACCGCGGCATCCTGGAGCCTGACGAGCTGCCGCACGAGGACATTCTGTCCCTCGCCGAGCCCTATCTGGGTCGGCTGGTCGGTGTGCACACGCCGTGGACGCCGCTCACCGATCGCGGTTGGCTGATGGATGAGACGCTCGATCACGATGATCCCTGGCAATTCGATAACTTCCGCGTGAGCTGAACAATTCCGGCGCGCCTACCGCGACATTTGCCGGGCCGCCAGCGACAATCCAGAGGTCGGCGGGCGCTGGTCTGTTCGCGTCAACGTGTTGAAATCAGCCTGTTGGAGTCTCGGATGAACACCATTCGCTTCGGCCTGATCGGCGCCGGCGGCATCGCCGAATATACGGCCCGAGAAATTGCCACTCATCCGCAGACGCGCATCACGGCCGTTGCCGATCCCAGCACGGAACGCGCCCAGACGCTCGCCAGTCGCTTCGGCGCCGCGAGCGTGGCCGATGCCCGCACGCTGCTGGACCGAAACGACGTCGACGCGGTCTACATCGCGGTGCCCAACCGTCTGCATGCGCCACTGGCGCAACAGGCCCTCGCGGCCGGCAAACACGTGCTGCTGGAAAAACCGTTCGCGCTGACGGCAGCAGAAGCCGAAGCCACCATCGCCGCAGCCACCGGCGCCGGGAAAATCCTGATGCTCGGCATGAACCAGCGTTTCGACCCTGCGGTGCAAAGGGCACGGGCGCTGTCTGCTTCGGGCGCGCTGGGGCCTGTCTATCACGCCCGGGCCTATTGGCGCAGACGAGCCGGCATACCGCGCATCGGCAGCTGGTTCACTGACCGGTCACAGGCCGGCGGCGGCGCGTTGTTGGACATTGGCGTGCATGTGCTGGACGCAACGCTGCACATCCTCGGCAATTTCCGGGCGGTCAGCGTGTCAGGGGCTACTTTCACCCGGTTTGGCAACCGCAAGCTCGGCGACGGCAGCTGGGGGCGCTCGGAGCGGGCGTCGGAACGTTTTGACGTGGATGACTTCGCGACGGCGATGATCCGCATGGACGACGGGGCGGTGGTTCACCTCGAGGCGGCCTGGGCGCTACACCAGCCGTCAGAGGACGAGCGCGCGATCGAGCTGGCCGGTGAGCTGGCAGGCCTTTCCGTTTTCACAAACCGCCTGTATCAGGTTCAGGCAGGACAGCGCTTCGCCACCACCGAGGGGATGCCGGATGGCCCGCTCGCCTTCCCGCACTGCAGCCGCGTCCATCACTTCGTCAACGTGCTGCAGGGACAGGAGAGCGCGAACCTGGACCTCGCGGAGGCGCTGGCCGTGCAGCGCATTCTGGACGCCATCTACCGTTCGGCCGCAAGCGGCCGCGAGGTGCGGCTGCTTGAGGACTGACCGGCGCCCGGTGGCTCAGGCCGGCCGGCCGCCCTTCAGGAACCCGCGGACGCGGTCCATGAACGTGTCGTACTTGAGATCGCTGAACTCGCCGGCATCAAAGAACATGCCGCTGCAGTTGCTGCACGACTCGAACCAGATGTGCTTCTGACGCTCGTCCGCGACCTTGTCCATGCGTGTGCCGCACTCAGGGCAGTCGACGTTATCGATCTTGTCGAGCTGTTTGCCCAGCGTCGCGTCGCCCGTATCAAGCACCGCGTCCGCCATCCATTCTTTCTTCATCTCAACCAAGGCGTCAGGCTTGCAAAACAGGCCAGCGCACTGGGAGCAGCGCTGCACCGTGATCTTGCGGCCATAGGTCTTCGGTTCGAGCGTGCCGGTGCATTTCGGGCAGTTCATGGGTTTTCTCCTTCCCCTTCAGAAGCTGATTTAGCGAGCCGGGTGGTAGTAGCGATCGTGCCAGCGTCCCCGAGGGTCTTCCGACTGCTGGGGCATGCGCCACGATTTGACCTTGGCGTGGTCGAGCACCACCCGATAAAGACCGCGCGGCTCGTCGATGGTGTCGCGAATATAGGCCTCGGCGCCTGCCGGCGGAACATAACGGCAGGCGATCCGCCGATACAGATCGCGCCAGAGATCGTCGGCACCGACGTCATGGACCAGCTCCGCGCGCCCCTCGACCACGACCTTGCGATAGGGCAGCGGTTGTTCATCGATGCATAGCGCCACCCGCGGGTCGCGACGCAGGCAATCGAACCATTCCGATCGCGCCCGCGGCGTGAACCAGATGGCGCCGTCTTCGTGCGCGAACCAGATCGGCGTGACCAACGGACTGCCATCGGGGCGCACGACCGCAACACGCATCAGCACGCCGGGTTCGGCCAGGAACTCGTCCCGTTCCGTCACTGAAAGCTGTGGCATTGCGTCGTTTCCCCCCGAATTCCCGCAGACCCGATAAAGGCCCGCATCCGCCAGTTTAACAAGTCAGGCGTGCCTGCGTCAGACTGGGCTGCGTCAGTTACCGAAGTCCCACGATTCACCGCTGTGGTACCGACGCAGGACCAGCTTGGCAATCATGATCTTGTGCACCTCGTCCGGACCGTCGGCAATGCGCAGCGTGCGCGCACCCTGATACATGCCGGCGAGCGGCAGATCGCCGCTGACGCCCGCAGCGCCGTAGACCTGAATGGCACGATCGACGACCCGGTGATAGGCGGCAGGGACGAAGATCTTGATCGACGAGATGTCGGTGCGCGGGTCGGCGCCAGACTCCATCTTCTCCGCGCAGTGGATCGTCATCAACCGCGCGCTCTGGATGTCCATATAGCTTTCGGCGATGAAGCCCTGCATGAACTGCTTGGATTCCAGCTTCTCGCCGCCGTGCACCTCGCGGGTCATCAGGCGCTCGATCATCAGGTCGAACGCCCGCCACATGGAACCGATGGAGTTCATGCAGTGGTACACCCGGCCGGCGCCCAGTCGGTCCTGAGCCGCTCGATGGCCGCTGCCGGTGCGGCCGAGCTGGTTCGACTTTGGCACGCGCACGTTGTCGTAAATGATCTCGCAGTGGCTCGATGCGCGGCCCCACACCGGCACACCGCGAACGATTTTGAGCCCGGGGGTATCGCGCGGAACGATGATCTGCGTCATGCGCTCGTTGTCGCCGCCGGCCGCGTCCGGGTCGGACGTGCGGCACATGACGATAAAGAAGTCCGCCGCGTTGCCGTTCGACGTGAACCACTTGTGGCCGTTGATGACCCACTCGTCGCCATCCAGCTCCGCGCGGGTGCTGAGCGAGCGCGGGTCGGACCCGGGCGTGTGCGGCTCGGTCATGGAGAAGCCCGACTGCATGGTGCCCTCGGTGAGGGGCTTCAACCACTGCTCGTGCTGCTCCGGCGTTCCGTACTGCACGAGAATCTTCTGGTTGCCGGAGTTCGGCGCAACGACCCCGAACAGGGACGCAGCACCAGGGCTGTAGGACAGCACCTCGTTCATGTAGGCGTGCTGCAGGAAGTTAAGGCCCATGCCGCCGAACTCGCGCGGCAGATGCGGCGCCCACAGGCTGGCCAGCTTCACCTTCTCCTGAATCTCGCGGCGCAGCGCCTTGGCGTCGCGTGCCGCCTCGTTTGGGGCATTCGCGCTGTCGGACACCACACCCCAGAGACGACCTTCGTTCGGGAGAATCTCGTTGTTGACGATCTCGGCGGTTGCCAGCCGGATGTCGTTGATCTGGTTGTCGAGTGTCGGTACCGGTTTGACATTCATCGGCATGGTGATTCCCCCTGTTCGAGCCGCGGCGGCTAGAGCCCGCTTCCCCTGCGGTAATCTAATCCATGAACCGAGGAATTGCAGCGCTGGTCGCGCACTGGCGCCAATCAGCGCCCGGCGAACGCAACCTGCCGCACCAGCCAGACGGCGCGCTCGAACAGCGAGGTCGCCATCAGCAGCGCCTGACGATGACCGTCGGCGTCGCCGCCTGCGCGCAGCAGCCCGGCACGAATGCCCTCCATAAGGCCGCTGCGATCGGCCGTCAGCTCGCGCAGCAGCGCATCGTCATGTTCGGCGTCGCGCGCATACTCAACCAGCACCGTGAGGATGAGATGCAGCGACTCGGTCATGGCGGCGCCAATGCCGGTCGCCGTGCCTGCGCGGTCATCAGCCGCGCGGCCATC
>CAZVMA010000034.1:11068-13358 GCA_964628545.1 uncultured Pseudomonadales bacterium
TGGCGGCGCCAATGCCGGTCGCCGTGCCTGCGCGGTCATCAGCCGCGCGGCCATCGGCAGCGCCCTCAGCGACAGCGCTCTTAACGACGACGGGTTCGGCGCCAGCGAGCGCGCCCACGTAATCGTGCAGCACGCCCTGCAGCGACCGCAGCGCCTCATTCCGGCTGCGCACCGCAAATACCGCGGGCAGCCGATCCCCTGGCGGTCCCTGACGCACCGCCTCCGCCAGAAACTCGCCGATGCGGGCATTCAGCAGCAGCGCCGCGGCACGCCGCTCGTCGTCACCCAGCATGGTCTCGACATCGATCTCGCCGGGGCGCAGGGGATCCAGGGTCGCCGGCAGCTCGGCTATCAGCTGCTGCTGCTCTTGCCGGGCCAGCGCCAGCGCCGTTTCCAGATCGCGCGTCGCGTCCAGATAATCGATGTGGCGCACGGCGAACCGGGCAGCGCTTTCCGGCTCGGGCACCAGACGCGCCAGCCAGCGGACAAGCGCGCCCTGCGCCAGACCCGCACCCAGTGCACCCACGACTTGCAGGGCCAGATACAGCAACGCCAGCTGCATCGGCACTGGCACAGCGCCAAGGTTCAGCGTGTCCTCGAGACGCGACAGACCACCCGCGAGCGCCAGCACGGGCAACAGCAGCAGAACGCCGATCACCTTTACGATGCCCTGCCAGAGCGCCAGTCGTCGCGGCACTCCGGCCAGGTGCGACGTGACCAGCGCAACCGAGAAACCCGATCCGACGCTCGCACCGCACACCAGCAGCGCGGCCTGATCGATCGGTAGTACTCCGGCCAGATTAAGCGTGACCGCGAGGATGCTGACGGTCGCGGACGACTGCACGATCAGGGTAACGATGACCCCAACCAGAAACGCGATCACCGACGTTTCGCCCGCGAAGATGAAGAACTCAAGCGCCCACGCCGACTGTTCCAGCCGCATACCGCCTTGCTTGATCAGGCCCAGGCCCGCCAGCAGCACGCCCAGCGCAAAGACGAGACCCAGCAGCCGCTGACCGAGCTGGTACCGGTTCAAATTGAACAGCAGGGCAAGACCGACCACGCCCAGCGCGTAAAGGCCGAGCAGCAGTACGTCGATGGAAGCCAGAAAGACGAGCACCGCGGTGCCGACGCTGGCCCAGGCGCTGAGCGTGAGGGCGCTCGAAAACGAGAGCGAGCCGGCGTTCATCAGCCCGATGCAGACAAAGGCGGACGCGCTGGTGCTTTGGGTCAGCGCGCCGAGCAGCAGGCCCGAGCCGGCGGCGGAGACGGGCCCCGAGGCCATGCGCGCGAGCACCTGGCGGACGCCAGGCCCCGCCAGCAGCTGCAGGTACTGCGCCAGCTGGTGCAAGCCGGTCAGGAACAGGCCGAGACCCGCCAGCGCAAAGGCCAGGTCACGCATGTGTCAGTCGCCGCGGGTCATGCGAAACGCGCCGTACAGTCCGCCCCCCAGCGCCACGAATGACGCCAGCAGCAGCCCCATCAATACCAGTCGCAGCGTCTCGTAGCGGTCGCTCAGCGCCTGCGTAAGCGCCTCGCGCTCACGCCGCGCCAGGGTGTCGATATCCGCACGCATGATGTCGATGCGCTGCTCGAGCTCGCGGTCGATGCCGCGCACCGCACGATCGATGCGTCGCGCGACTGTCGCGTCCAGGACCGGACGTTCCGAATCTGGGGCTTCGGCAAGACCGGTCGCCAACGCCTGACGATAGCTGTCCAGCTGAGCGGCGTGTCCGATCCTGAGCGCGGCGATTTCGGTTGCCGCCGCACCGAGCCCAGCAGCCGTGGCGCCCGCCTCTAGCACACCAAGCTGGGCGGCCACGGCGGCCTGCCGCAGCTCGAACGCATCGCGGTAGTGGTCGAGATCATCGGGGTCGGTGCCGCGCAGCAGCACGTTCTTCCACTCCTGCACGCCGATCTTGAATTCGACCTGAATCTGCGCGGCATCCGCCGCGAGGGCGCGCAGTCCGTCGGTCGACTCGAGGCCGTCGCGCCAGGCCCGGTTCATGGACCAGACCGAAAACAGCGCCACGATGCCGACTACCAACAGGGCGCCGGCCAGCGTTGACGTGAGCGAGACCAGAGCAGCGCGCAGAGCAGCGGTGCGCGCGCGCGTCGGGGCGCCATTCGAGAGTGCGTTCATGGCGCTATCGTACGCGAACTTTGTGACCGCAGATGACAAGCCCGCAAGTTCCGCGCCCATTCTGAACTTGGCATATACTCGGCGTTTGCCTTCGTTTCAGGTGACTCCATGGGCGATCTCAGCTACCCCTACGCAACCCATCCGACG
>CAZVMA010000035.1:0-430 GCA_964628545.1 uncultured Pseudomonadales bacterium
CTCAGAGACGAAGGCTCGCCACTCTTCGAACCACTCCGGTGTTGGCGGGGATCCTTGGTAGCCCCGTGTCGGCGCGTCCAACCAGCCAAGCGAGTCTTGGCCAGGCTTCCGCTCCTGAACTTCCCATCTCAACGGATCCCTCAAGCCCAATGTCAGCTCGAGATCCTGCTCGAATTCAATTGCAGGAGGATTCACTTCGTCAAACCATAACTTCCGGAAGTTGAGAACGGTGCGACACTCAGCGGGTTCCCCGAACATAATCGGCGGGAGCGACTTTGCGGGGTAGCCAACTTGACGCAGCTTCATCGCGTTACGATCCAGTCGCCTTTCTTCTGTGGCTAGGCGAGTTTCGGCATTCAATAGCCTGTGCAATAACAGGCTAAAACGTGCCTCATCAAACGTGGCCGCACTGACTTGGTTCAATTCCAGT
>CAZVMA010000035.1:440-5262 GCA_964628545.1 uncultured Pseudomonadales bacterium
AACGTGATCCGGCCCTCTATGCGGCGTCTCTTCGCAGATAGGGTTTTCCGTTTGGATAAGTCTTGGAAGTCAATCCATAAAAATATCGGCAAGAATATTGTGGTTATCACTGGTCGGGTAGTGTGCGTCTTTATGTGCAAAAGCGCTGACGCGTAGGAAGCGAGGGGTGGTCATGGTATGAGGTTGATTGACGAGATCGACCTGAACCCGTTTGGAGGGACATACCATGACCGAGACGAAGCGTACTGCGGCTAGCGAGAGGGTGAAAGAGTTGGTTGCCGGGGACCAGGACCTGATGAAAGCGTTGATGAAGGAAGCGCTGCAGGAGGTTCTGGAGGCTGAGATGAGCCAGATATTGGGAGCGGGGCCGAGCGAGCGAACGGAAGATCGCAAGGGCTATCGGTCGGGGTATTACACACGCAATCTTGTGACTCGGATTGGCAAGTTGGAACTGAGAGTGCCGCGGGATCGGAATGGCGAGTTCTCAACAGCGCTGTTCGAACGCTACGGCCGCAGCGAGAAGGCGCTGGTTGCGGCGTTGGCGGAGATGTACGTTCAGGGGGTCTCGACCCGCAAGGTCAAGGCGATTACGGAGGAGCTGTGCGGCCACACGTTCTCGGCGAGCGCTATCTCGAGCATCAACAAGAGCTTGGATGCTGCGCTGGCGCGATTTGCTGGGCGCCAGCTGGACGATCCCTACGCCTATCTGATTCTGGACGCGCGCTACGAGAAGGTGCGCGAGGACGGGGTGATCCGGTCGATGGCGGTGCAGGTTGCCATTGGCATCAACTGGGAAGGTCAGCGTCAGGTACTGGCGGTTGAGCTGGCGAACCGGGAGAGCCGCAGCAGCTGGAAGGATTTCCTCCTGCGCCTGAAGGGTCGCGGTCTGCATGGCGTGGAGTTCGTGGTCTCAGACGATCACGCAGGGCTGAAGAAGGCGATCAGCGAGGTGCTCACTGAGGCCGCCTGGCAGCGCTGCTACGTTCACTTTCTTCGGAACGCGCTGGACTACTTGCCCCGTAAAGCCGACGACGACTGCCTGCAGGAGTTGCGCTGGATCTATGACCGGCGTGACCTGCAGGAGGCAAACCGGGACCTGGCGGCGTGGATTACCAAGTGGCAGGGAAAGTACCCGAAGCTGGTGGACTGGGTGGAGTCGAACATCGGCGAGACACTGAGTTTCTATCGGTTGCCGCGGGCTCACCACAAGCATCTCAAGAGCACGAACATGCTTGAGCGGCTGAACGAGGAAATCCGCCGACGGACTCGAGTCGTTCGGATTTTTCCGAACAGCGAGTCGTGTCTGCGACTCGTGCGCGCGCTGTGCGTCGAAACGCACGAGACGTGGCTGGAGGACAGTCGTTACCTGAACATGACGTTCCTGGCCGAGCAGAAAAAAGAGTTGTTGCGGAAGGCGGCCTGACGGCCGCGCCGCCGGCACCGCTGCGGACGATATCGAAGAGCCCTTCGCGGTGGCGGCGGCAGGAAAGGTTCAACCCAGTACCTGACCGTGAAATTGCACAGCTTGACGCACACAACTGCGAGTCGGCAGAATGAGCGCATGGGGCAACGAGCGGCGTGCTCGGGCCACGCGGCAGGGGCGAATGACCGCCGCACAGGCTGGGAGAACAGTTGAACACTGACACGACGGTGACGTGGGCCGATAGCGCGATGTCGGTGCTGGCACAGGCGTCGCGTGCGCGCGTGATCAGCGATCCCTATCCGCACCTGATTCTTGAAGATGCCCTGCCGGATGCGCTCTGCCGTGCCCTGATTGACTGTTATCCACCGCCCGAGGTCGTCGCCGCAGGGCCCCGCAGCAATCAGCGCTGGAGCATGCCGACGTCTGCGGCGCGCGCGTCTGACTCCGTTTCGGAGCTCTGGAAACGGTTCGTTGATTACCATGTGTCGCCCGCCTTCTTCAGCGAAGTTTGCGATGTGTTCGGGGGCGAGATCGCGCGGCTGTATCCGTCCCGCTTTCCGAACGAGGCGGCACTTCGCGCGCAGCGGGTTGGCGTGCGGCACCTCGATGACTTCCGCAAGCACTCCGGCGACGCCGGCAACGAGGCGGGCGCCGATGTGCTGCTCGATGCGCAAATCGCCGGCAATACGCCCGTGCTCGCGCCATCATCGGTCAAGACGGTGCACGTCGACTCAGGCAACAAGCTGTTTACCGGTCTGTTGTACCTCCGGCTGCCGGAGGACGACTCGCAGGGTGGTGACCTGGACGTCGTGCGCTTTCGGCCCGATCTCTCGCGCGCGCAACATGCACGCCGGTTCGACGGCATGTTTGTCGACGATGCGCTGGTCGAGCATGTGCGCACCGTGCCCTATCGGCGCAATGTGCTGTTCATGTTCGTGAACGGCCCAAACGCACTGCACGGTGTGACGGTCAGACAAACCACCCCGCATCGACGGCTGTTTCTGAACCTGGTCGGAGAGGTGCGGCAGCCGTTGTTCGAGGTGCCGCAGCACTGGCAGACGCGCGCGCGCAAGCGGCCGCGGCGGGCGCGCAAACGCGCGCGCAAATGGCTGGGGTTGCCCGCCGAAATGGCGCTGGAGGACTGATGAGTAATCGCCATTCTGACGACTTTGGGCCGGGCCTGACGGTCACCCCCGCGAACGCCCCCTGCGGTGCCGAGGCGCGCGGTGTGCGGCTCGACGGCCCACTCGCCGCGGAGCAGGTGGCCGCGATCCGGGCGGCGTGGCTGCGTCATCAGGTGCTGGTGTTCCCTGATCAAGAACTGACGCTTGAACATCTCGAGCGGTTTGCGCAAACCATCGGCCCGTATGGGGTCGATCCCTATTTCCGGTCGGTGCCCGGGCATCCGCACGTTGCCCAGATTCGCCGCGATGCGCACGAGACGTCCTCGTTGTTCGCGGAGTCATGGCATTCGGATTGGAGCTTTCTAGCGTCGCCGCCGGCCTGCACGGTGCTGTACGGCAACGTCATCCCGCCTGTCGGGGGCGACACGCTGTTCGCTAATCAGTACGCGGCCTGGGACGGATTGCCGGCATCGATGCGCCAAACGCTGGCGGGATTGAAGGGCATCCACTCGGCCCGCCGCGGCTACTCCCGGCAGGGTGCGTACGGGGAAAACGACAAGGGTCGAACCATGGCCATTCGCTTTGACGACAGCGCGTTGGCAACCCAGCTGCACCCGATCGCGCGGGTGCATCCGGAAACGGGCCGTACTGCGCTTTTCGTCAGCCCCGGGTACACCATCGGCATCGATCGTATGCCGGAGGACGAGGCTCAGGCGCTGCTCGCCCAGCTGTTCCGCCACCAGGCGCAGGACGAGTATGTCTATCGCCACCGCTGGTCGGCCGGCATGCTGGTGATGTGGGATAACCGAGCCGTGGTGCACGCCGCAACGGGCGGCTACCAGGGCTACGATCGTCTGCTGCACCGCATTACCGTGGGCGAACGCGCGGCCTGATCCCGTCCGCCTTGGCGGCGCATGCGCCTCAGGCGGCTTGCCGCCGTGCCAGCCGTTCCAGCACCTCAAACAGCGCCATCCCGGCCAGCATCGCGGCGGTGAACACGGCGGCCTCGGGTGTCAGCATGGCGACCGACACCAGCGCGGGGCCTGGGCAAAAGCCCGCAAGCCCCCAGCCCGCCCCGAACGCAAGGCTGCCGATGATCAGTCGACGGTCGATATCGCGGCGGCCCGGGAGATGCATCGGGGCGCCCAGCAAGGTGGTGGTGCGTTGCTTTGCGATCATGAAGGGCACCAGACCGACGGCCACAGCGCCGCCCATTACGAAGGCGAGAGACGGGTCCCAGTTGCCGGCGAGGTCCAGAAACGCCAGCACCTTGGCCGGATCGGTCATGCCGGAGATGATCAGGCCTACGCCGAAAGTGAGACCGCTTGCGAAGAAAATGCCGTATTGAAGAGGTCGCTGCATCGTCAGTTGCCCCAGGCCAAGACGTGACGGACCACGAAGACCGTGGCGAATCCCGCCGCCATGAAAGCCACGGTGGCGACCAGCGAGCGCGGCGACAGGCGCGCCAGTCCGCAGACGCCGTGGCCGCTGGTGCATCCCGCGCCGTAGCGGGTGCCAAGGCCCACGAGTAGACCGGCGACCACGAGCGTCGGGGTTGAGGCCTCGATCGTGGGTGTCGGCAGGGTGCCAAGACTGGTGTAGACCACCGGCGACAGCACAAGGCCCAGCAGAAATGTCAGGCGCCAGGCCGCCTCGGATCGCCGTGGTGAGAACAGGCCGCCCACAATGCCGCTGATGCCGAGCACGCGGCCGTTGCCAAGCACAAGCGCGGCAGCCGCGAGCCCCAGCAGTATGCCGCCGGCCAGCGCCGAGCCCGGCGTGAAGTGTGTCCAGTCAATCGTCATCGGTGTCTCCCCCATGCAAGCGGTAAGTCGCGCCGGTTTTGTCCCGCCCGGTTCAGTGCTCTCGCCAGGGCGGCGGCGTCTTGGCCAGGAATGCCGCGATCCCGGCCCGCGCCTCCTCGCCGCGCAGCAGTTCGAGCAGACGCGTGGCCGCGGCATCCTGCAGCTCACCGAAGGCGCGCTCGCTGGCATCCAGAACCAGCGCCTTGACGGCGGCGACGGCACGCGGCGCCCCGTGCTTGATGCGCCGGATCTCGTCGGCGAGTGCTGGCGCGATGGCGCCCGCGGGCAGCAGGCGATCGATCATGCCGATCCGGAACGCCTCGTCCGCGCTGATAACGGCTGCGGTTACCGCGATGCGTCTCACCGGTCCCTCGCCCAGTCGGCGCACCAGGAACGGAATGATTTGCGACGGAATGAAGCCGTGGCGCGGTTCGGGCAGACCGAAACGCGCCGTGCCGTCGGCAAGCACG